>CAZBIN010000082.1:1341-3484 GCA_964491995.1 uncultured Orrella sp. | reverse complement strand
AAGTGGACGATCCGGTTGGCAGGTCGGTCAGCACTTATGAAAAGTCGCTGGACAAGATGGAGATCCTGGCGCAACAATGGGCCAGCAAGATGAGAGAAATGGGCTTTGTTTCATGAGACACAGTGACGTTTGTACAACAGATGGTTGTGGGCAGGACAGTTCGTCGCTATTCGAATCGGAACATCCCCGGATCTCTTTTGAGGCAAGGATTGCCAGCCGGGTGAGAGTGGTTTTTGCGATTGCTCTGTTTGGTTCAATCGGTGGCTTGATATCAGGCTGTGCCGTGGTTCCTGGTATGTTTGCCTCCTATGAACGTCAGCCTGAAGTGTTGCAGACAGAGGAGGAACCCGCTAACGTTGATTACACGCTGCTTGAGGTGACGCCACTCCTCGTGCGACAACTGGTGGAGAGAGCGGATGCGGATTCAGTTGCCATTCAGGGAACACTGCCCGAACCCCGTATTCCAAGCTACCCGTATCGGCTTGGACCTCAGGACACATTGCGAATCTTTGTCTGGGGGCATCCTGACCTCACACCTGTGACATCTAATGTGACGTCTGGAACGACGGCCACAACACCTGCGGGCCGAACTATAGACTCTCAGGGAAACATATTTTTTCCGATGGTTGGAAATATTCGAGCCGCCGGCCTGACAGTGAGTGAATTCAGAGACCGTCTGGCGGCTGCCTTGAGCAAGTACATTGCCCAGCCTCAGGTTGAAGTGGATATCGCCGGCTTTCGCAGTCAGCGCGTATTCATGGCTGGCGAACTTAAAAATCCCGGCGTGTTGGGAATCACGGATCAGCCGATGCGAGTCACGGACGCAATTGCGCAGGCAGGCGGAGCGACGACGAATGCCGATCTGTACGATGCCACGCTGACTCGCGGCGCCAGTTCGGTGCGACTGAATCTTGACCGGCTTTACTATGAAGGCGACATGAACGCCAATGTTTTATTGCACGCTGGTGATGTTCTGTCCATTCCGGATCGTTTGCAGCGCAAGATATTCATGCTGGGTGAGGTTGGTAACTCGGTCGGCGCTAATCAGGCGCGTTCCTATGTGATGCGTCGTGGCCGCATGTCGCTGACAGAGGTGCTTGCGGATGCGGGCGGTGTGAGCCCGTTTAGTGCGGCATCTTCAGAAATTTACGTCATGCGAGCAGATCCCAATGCCCAGACTCGGACAGAAGGTGCGAGAAAGCCAGTTGTGTTCAAACTCAGCTCCAGGGAGCCACAGATGCTGGTGCTAGCAGATCAGTTTCCGATTCTGCCGCGCGATGTCATCTTCGTGAATCCGACCGGGCCGACTGTCATTGGACGCTTCATTGGCCAGTTCCTCCCGATCTTGAGTTCCGCGAACACTGCAAACAACATTAGCCCGTTCTGACGGTCTGCACCCGGATACCTTGTTAAATGAGTTCATCGAATTTCTCTACCGGACCTGGTGTACAGAACCAGCAGGCGGGCTACAGCAACGGTGGCGGTGCCCTGATTCAGGATGATGACACCATTTCGCTGGTGGATCTGCTCGACAATTTTCTGTATTACAAGTGGTATTTCATTGTCGTCACTATCCTCGCCGGGGCTCTTTCGCTCGGGTATGCGATTATTGCCACGCCGATCTACACGGCGGATGCGCTGATACAGGTCGAAGAAAAGAAAGGCGCTTCCCTGGTCGGCGCACTGGATCAGGTGTCTGGCTCATTGTTCGCCTCCCCATCGCCGATTATTGGCGAGATTGAGATTCTTCGCTCGCGCGCCGTGATTGGTCAGGCTGTAGAGACGCTCAAGGCGAACGTCGATGTCGCGATCGAGAACCGGGTTCCTGTTATCGGTGAGTGGCTTTCCCGTGTCCTGGAGACGGATGAAAACGGACTGGTGATACCCCCCCTGGATGCGCTGTCTTATGCATGGGGCGGAGAAAAACTTCAGATTGATCGTATAAGAGTACCTGGCACGCTCTATGGCAAGAAATTGTTGCTAGATATTGGTGATGACAGGGCCTGGCGCTTGACTGTTGAAGAGACCGAAGAGTTGCTGGCATCAGGTCAGGGCAGCGGGCAACAGATTTCGGCGCTTGACGGTCAGTTTTTTATGGAGCTGGGCCCGTTTCTGGCGCGTCCGGGAACCCGTTTCAGCATCA
>CAZBIN010000082.1:0-1331 GCA_964491995.1 uncultured Orrella sp. | reverse complement strand
CGGTTCTGTCTCTGCCCTCCGAGATTGCACTGACATCTGCAAATCTGTCGGTCACCGAGTCTGGCCGGCAGTCCAACATGCTTCGGTTGACCTATCAGAACTCGGTCCCGGAGTACGCTGCACTGATGCTTAACACCATCGCTGATGCCTATCTGCGACAGAACCTCGAGCGTCGATCGGCCGAAGCTGAGAAGACTTTGCAGTTTCTGAGAGGTGAGTTGCCTCGACTGAGAGTTCAGCTTGATGCTTCCGAACAGGAACTCAACTCTTTCAGAACCAAATCACGAACCGTCGATATGACATTTGAGCTCCAGGAGCTTCTCAAACTATCGACAGAAATCGAAACTCAGCAAATGCAGGCCGAACTCAAGCGGCGCGAACTGGCGATACGCTACGATCCGAGTCACCCGGTCATGCGTGCGCTTGATTCCCAGATAACCGGATTGAGGAATGACTCACAGACGATTTCCACCAGGATCAGCAAGTTGCCTGCCGTGCAGCAGGATTTCATTCGTCTGGCCCGCAACGTTGAAGTCAATAATCAGCTCTATGTGGGTCTATTAAACAACACGCAGCAACTCGAGATCGCCAAGGCCGGCACGGTGGGTAATGTGGCGATCATTGACCGGGCGATTGTTCCAGAGGTTCCGACCAAGCCGCGTAAGTCACTGATTGTCGCAATCGGAACCATGGCAGGTATGTTTCTTGGTTTCCTGCTGACTCAGGTCGTGGCTTTCATGACCAAAGTTGTACGCGACCCCAAGAAGCTTGAGTATGAGACCAGCCTGCCGACTCTGTCGATCATGCCGCTCGATGCAGAGCAGATGCGGCGAGTCATGGCGGATGAAAGAGATTCTTTCATGTTGGTTCATGAAGTTGCGGAAGGGGCAGGTTCTGAAGCACTTCGCAGTCTTCGCACGGCCCTCATGTTTGCTCTCTCAGAAAAGCCGCGCTCCAAAGTGGTGCTCATTACTTCTGCAGTGCCGTCTCAGGGAAAGAGTTTCATCTCGGCCAACCTGGCGTATTTGATGGGTGCCGCTGGCAAGAAGACGCTTTTGATGGACGCCGATATTCGCAAGTCCTCGTTACGTCGATATTTGAGTTTTGATGCAAAAGCACCCGGACTGACCGATGTCCTCAAGGGTACCCACACACCCGAGGATGTGATTCTCAAGGCCGTTTTCCCCAATCTGGACTTCATGCCAGCCGGTGGCAAGGTTCGCAATCCCGGAGATTTGCTGGCCAGGGAAAGTATGCTGGAAATGATCAATCAGTTTGCTGAAGTGTACGATTACGTCATCATTGACTCCCCGCCGTTGCTTCCAGTACAT
>CAZBIN010000081.1:7414-12038 GCA_964491995.1 uncultured Orrella sp. | reverse complement strand
TTCTCGGTGCGGGTATACATCCCGGGACGCTGACGCACGGGCTCCAATCCCTTGAGAACCCGGATTGACGATTCGTTGTAGGACGATGAAGTCAAGCTATCCCCATTGACGGTTTCCGGTTGAAAAGCCGGTTATTTTAGAAAAAATCCAGTGAACGTGGCTTGCACAAAAAATCTGGAAGACCTGCTCTGCCGAGTCCGAACAAATCCCTGCCCACCAACTATACGACAGCCACTGCTCTGGGCACCTCAAAACGGTCTGCAATCTGATAGCTGGGCAACCGCATGATGATATACGCCGACTCTTGTACAAGAATGCACGACCGGCATACCACTGCACTGGGTTGCTGGATGATACGCTCGACCTTCAGAAAATGAGTCAACGTCTGGAAATGCCATTTGCTGGCATTATATACAGTCTGAATGCCAGCTCATCGTCGTCAAAATTTCCTGAAAATTGGGCGCCATGTCGAGCATATGAGCACTTCTCTGAATATTTCTCAAAGCCCAGTCTCCTGCAATTCGATTTGAATCAGATTGAGCCAGGCAAATTCGAATTGACGCAGCGTAGTTTCACGCTTCTTTCAAGCATGCTTTCGATGTTATGCTCTCAACTAGTAGCGCCAGAAGACGCTTTTTGTACAATCGTAAGGTCCATCCAGGGTTTCGAGAAGTTTTCAGGATGTTGTCTTCACAAGACACTGCCTGTTTCATCCAGTCTCTCCAAGACTTTCAGTTTTGATACCCTGAAATACAGAGTGCAGGAAGTTGCCACCAAGGTTTTGTAAGGCTTGTGCCTGACAACGCGATCAACGGCCTTCTTTCGTTGATGATTCAGCCTAGGCGTTTTCTGAAAATTTTCTGAAAAGATTGATTCTTAATTTCAATATACAAATTGTGAGTACTACGATGAGCGAAAACATCAAGAACGTCAGTGACGATTCCTTTGCAACCGACGTACTGGCTTCAGACAAGCCAGTTCTGGTTGACTACTGGGCCGCTTGGTGTGGTCCATGTAAAATGATCGCTCCGATGCTCGAGGAAGTTGCCAAGGAATACGGCGACAAGGTCACTATTGCCAAACTCAACGTTGACGAGAATCCCGCGACAGCTGCAAAGTTTGGTATCCGGGGGATCCCTACCCTGATGCTGTTCCAGGATGGCAAGGCTACAGCCACGAAAGTTGGTGCCCTGTCCAAAACACAGCTTACCGAGTTTCTCGATAAGTCGATTTAACACCTGACATCAATCCAGTCGCTTTGCGCAGGATCATTCCTGATCCTGCCTGCTCTCCTCAGGATTGTTCTCTTACCTACTCTTCTCAAATTCATGCACCTGAACGAACTCAAGGCGCTGCACGTTTCGCAGTTGCTCGAAATGGCCGCAGGCCTCGAAATCGAAAACGCCAACCGACTGCGCAAGCAGGAGCTCATGTTTGCAATCATGAAGCGCCGTGCCAAGCAAGGTGAACAAATCTTCGGTGATGGCGTACTCGAAGTCCTTCCAGATGGTTTCGGTTTCCTGCGATCGCCCGAGACCTCTTACCTGGCCAGTACGGACGATATCTACATTTCTCCATCTCAGATTCGCCGTTTTAACCTGCACACAGGCGACTCCATTGAAGGCGAGGTACGCACGCCCAAAGATGGTGAGCGCTATTTTGCACTGGTCAAGGTTGACAAAGTCAACGGTGTACTGCCTGATCTGATCAAGCACAGAATCATGTTTGAGAACCTGACGCCGCTGCACCCCAACGAGCCGATGCTTCTTGAGCGAGACATCAAGAGTGAAGAGAACCTGACCGGTCGTATTCTGGACATTTTTTCACCCATTGGAAAAGGGCAGCGTGGCCTGATCGTGGCAAGTCCAAAGTCGGGCAAGACTGTCATGATGCAACATATCGCCCACGCAATTACGGCTAACCATCCCGATGCCGTGATGATCGTCATGCTGGTTGACGAACGTCCGGAAGAAGTGACCGAAATGCAGCGAACCGTGCGCGGTGAAGTGGTTGCATCAACATTTGATGAGCCAGCGACACGTCACGTACAGGTCGCCGAGATGGTCATTGAGCGTGCCAAGCGATTGGTGGAACTCAAGAAAGACGTGGTGATCCTGCTCGACTCGATCACACGCCTGGCTCGAGCTTACAACACCGTTGTGCCATCATCTGGCAAAGTGCTCACGGGTGGTGTGGATGCCAACGCACTACAAAGGCCAAAGCGGTTCTTTGGTGCAGCCCGCAATCTGGAAGAAGGCGGTTCACTGACAATCATCGGCACAGCACTTATTGAAACCGGCAGCCGCATGGATGAGGTGATCTTCGAAGAATTCAAGGGCACCGGCAACTCGGAAATCCACCTCGAACGTCGCCTGGCGGAAAAGCGTGTCTATCCGGCAATCAACCTCAACAAGTCTGGCACACGCCGTGAAGAGCTTCTGATCAAACCAGATCTTTTGCCCAAGATCTGGGTGCTGCGCAAATTCATTCACGACATGGATGATGTCGAGGCGATGGAATTCATTCTGGACAAGATGCGCACGACCAAGAATAACAATGAGTTCTTCGAATTAATGAAGCGCTGAAAGGCAATCCGAAAAACCAGTCGCGGGGGGCTCTTGCCTCTCCCTCGCTGGCTTGCTGTTTCAGTCATCAGCGTTCCCCGAACTTGGTTACAGCCTTGTATGAGGCCGATTGATGGAAAAGCACAACAGAGACCAAACCTTCCCCCTGGTGCGATTTGACTATCCGGGGATGTTCGGTAACTGAGCTTTGAATGATTTCCTTTGCCCAAAATTTCTTTTCAAAACGCTATAGCATGACATATTGAACCAGAGCATCGGTCACCCACTTGCCCGTTCGCCACTTCCTCAGTTCGTGATTTCAACTGTTGGCTTCTGCTGCTCGGCTCTGGGCGCTGGTGCTGTTTGCTGGTCTGACGCCAGCCCGCCGGACGGACCCACAGGAACCTGCAAGGGCTGCCCCAACTCAATACGATAGACATCCTGTCGGGACACTTGGTCTGGCTTGTCAGCATTCCGGGCAGGCGCACCAGATTTGCCAGTTTGCGGGAGAGCCGGTGGAGCCTCAGAAGGACCCTGCGCGCCAGCAGCGCCTGGGTTCTGCGGACTGACCGCAGCAGGCACTTGCGTTGAACCAACTTCCGTTAGCTGGGGTTCGGCCCATGGGCCTGTGACCTGGTAGCGTAGCGACAGCACGCTTTCGATAGGGTTCTTGAGAATATACTGTCCAACCAGAGCACTCAAGCCGATGACCGGATTCATCAAAAATCCGGTGACCATCGCAGTGCCACTCATATCCAGATTGGGTCGAACGGTCGCACGCATATCCCACGTTTCAGTCTTGATGCTTGTCCCCCCGTTGAAGGAAATCGTCGCAACCGGACTGTTAATCGCAAGATCCTTCGTGGTGATCACGCCGCGCTCAATATCCAGATTGCCTTCAATGGAACCCCAGGGAAACCCCTTCTCAAATGTCTCGGTTCGATTGACATTGAAATTCAGCAGCCGGCTGAAGGACTGCAGAGAAAGCAGTTCAAGCACTCTCGCGCTGCGCGAATTCACGTGATCAAATATTCCCTCGGTCAGTTCAATCTGGGCTTTGCCCGCCATCCCTTCCGGATCCACGTACCAAGGGAAATTGCTCCAGTCAACTTGTGCCTTGATGGTGCCGCTACCGCGACGAACCTGATCTGGATGACCAAGAATGCCAAGCATCTCCCCCAGATCCACGACATCGAGCGTCACGTCAACATTAACGCCCGGATTGGTTTGATCAAAGCGCCATTGTCCAGAGGCGTTTAACTGAGCGCTCGGGTTGGTCAAGCTAAGCTTCTCGATATTCCACCGCCGATTACCCTGCGCGTTCTCTCCTACCAGATCAAGACGCCCAAGTTTCATGCCGTGCAAAACCAGATCATCGATGACGAGTTCGATTGGCGGAATTGTCGACAAAGTTTTTTCGTCGGGTAGCTTCGGCGCTGGCTTGGTAGCGCTGGACTTTGCAGACTGAGCCATGTCAGGGCTGTCTGCTCCGATTTCCAGACGAGCCAGACGGGCTCTCAATCTCCCGACAAACTCCCCGTCCTTCATTTGCCAGGAAACCGTGCCATTTGCCTGGCGGGAGCCCACCTCAGCAGAATATCGATCGCCGGTAACCTGCAAATTGACATTGACTTTATCGAACGTGGTGTCATCCCAGATCAACTGCTCGCTCGTGAGCTGAACATCTGACAATGCAGGCATGAACGCGCTGGATGAGGAGCTGGCTTGAAGATCTTTTTGCAGACTTTCATAGACTCGCTGCCATGCTGAAGCATCTAGAGACTTGGTGTTGATCCGCACTGACATCCCGCTATTGACTGCCGGGGGGGCTGCTCCGATGCCTATCGCGGCTGATGCGAGCGTCGGACCATTGTTCGAGGACCGACCCACCGCTCTAGCCTGCACCAGGTTCCCCATACGCAGAGAGCCTCGGCCAACGGACGTGCTGTTAGGATCAACCTCCCACTCCAGTGTTGTATTAAGACGCGCACTCGAACCCAGATTCAATGGTGCAGGCAAGGCCATCTGCAAACCTTCAAGCGAAGAGTTCAACTCTATCT
>CAZBIN010000081.1:0-7404 GCA_964491995.1 uncultured Orrella sp. | reverse complement strand
CAACAATTGCCCTTTAAGCCACTGATTAAGTGATGGCATATTGAAGTGTCGGTTAATTGCCTGCATGTCAAGCATTCCGGTGATGCCAAGTAGCTCGTCGGGCCTACCGATCCCCCCCGAAATCGACACATCCCCGCCAAGAATCTGCCCCTTCAGACCCACACTCTCAAAACCACTGTTGCTGAACACCGCTTTGCCGGTGATCTTCTGGAAGGGCGGCAGATCGGCGTAGGCAAGAGAGCCTGAGTTGAAGTCGAGCGTCGCCTTGAAATCCGGTTGCTCAACATCATCCAAGTCCATTGCCAGATCGATATCCAGATTCCATTGTCCCTGAGCTTTAAGTTGACTCACCATCGTAGGTACAACTTGCGCCAGAGCCGTTTCAGTCAATGCCTTCTGGTAGTTCTGCGCGCCGGACTGCGTTCTGGCGTGGACCTGAAGTTGGGGGCTGGAGTAAAGATGGCTGATGGTGGCATTAATACGACTGGCAGTAACCCGAATCTCATCCGTCACAGAGAATCCACCTGCATGCGCCTGAGCTGACAGAACGTCCCGGTTAAGACTGAACTTTCCGTCAAGCCCGACGAGTGCCGGCCATCCAGGCACACCGGGTTTTTCAGGGGGAGCATAGTCGATTGCCCAGTTACTGAAGCTACCATCAATTGTGAACACCCCCTCGGCCGCAGTCTCGAAAGGAAACGTCTCGAGAGGGCCTGTCACGACAAATGCTGCCTGAGGAACAAGCCCTGAAACAAACGACTGCTTGAACCACTCGATGGTATCTGCCCCAGTCTCCAACGGCATGTAGTGATAGAGCCTGGAAAGGTCAAAGTTCGTAAGCGTGCCCTTGATATCTGCAATACCCATCACAGATGCTTTGGGTTTTCTCCAGTCACCTGTCAATGATAGTGAACCATCGGGCGTGCGCGCCTGCAACCGCTCAATTGACAGCGACAACTCACCAGAGGGCGCCTGCTGCATCTGAGCCTGCAAATCAACTTTCTCAAGTCGCGTAGCAGCGTACACATCGGTTGGCGGTTCAAGCTGCATTCCATCGGCCTGGAGTCGCAAAGTCACAGGTCGGTTTGCACCCACAGAACTAACAAATGGAGATGTATGACCTGTTGGAGCAAGCATCGCAACGGGTCCGCTCAAATGAAGGTTTAGCGACTTGGCCAGCCAGGACGTCGTCTCGGGACTTCGTATTCCAGAACCGGCCGCCACGGCCGCCAGATCGAGTGTCAGGCTGGACATCTTCCCCTGCTTGAGATCGAGCCACGCTCTGGCAGCATAGCGCCCGCTGACTTCTGGAAGATCTACCCAGGGAGTAAGTGTCATTGGCTCAAAATCTGACAAAGCAAGGTAGAGCTCTCCATCCACACTTCCATCACCAAACTTGTCGCGCAGAGACACCAACCGGTCGCTTTTGAGAGAAAACTCCACTTGCTGCCCAACTGCGGAGGACAGGTCAAATTTTCCCGATAACTGGTGAGACAGCAATCCATTTCTCAAACTGAAAGAGAAGTTCCTCACAGCCAAGGGTGGTGCGTTGCGTGACTGGTCTATCCAGACCACAATGGCATCATTCAAATCCACACGGCCTTGCGCGAGCAACCAGCGCACAGGCTGGCTCCGATGCCAATCAAGGTCTGCCGCTGCATCATCGGTCTGCGCCCGAAGATCAATCTGGAAACCAGCGATATGAACAACATCCTCGGTATCTCTCTGAATGGCCAGCGCCAGCCCGCCCACACCGATGTAGCGAAACCTCAACTCAAGTGCAGGAATTGAACGCCAGGACAGGATCGCCTGAATACTCGGCACCACCAGCGCCTCGTCACCTTCAGTATCGAATATCGTCAGCCCTTTCAGCTCAAACGATGGGGTCAAACCCTGCCACTGAGCATCCAGACGATCGAGTTGAACCTTTACACCAAGCACATCACTCAGCGAAGCTTCGATCTGCGGTCGCCAGTTATTGATCTGAGGCAGAAACCAGTATTTTGATACCAATAGAAACCCGGCCACCGCAAAGTAAACTGCGATCAGCAGCAGCATCAGATATCGCAGCAGTAATTTGATTGCTCTCAATGCCATCAAAGACTATTTGTCAGGTTTAAGATATCGTAAGGTTAGCTGGTTTTCTCATTGATCAGAGGGTTGCTGACCCCTACAGTCAGGCATTTCTACTTATAGAAGATTTCATGGAAACACCTTTGCTGGCTTCTTCCCTGCAATGGTCGGGTGCGTTGACTCGACGAACGCATAATGATCCTGCGTTCGCACAGTGGCTGGAAGATAATTGCCACGAGCCCATCACCTGTGAACGTATTCATCAGTGGTTCGAACAAATCAGCTCTCGACCTGTGACCTGCTCACTATCCCCGGCCGACTGCCGACGAACTCTCAGAAAACTCAGAGAACGTGTTTTTTACGGAGTGATGGTTCGGGACCTCGCAGGGTTGGCCAGTCTTCAGGAGGTCACCCGTGCCATGACAGATCTGGCTGATCTCGCTATCTCGCATGCTTATCGCACGGTGATGGCCCAGCTATGCGAGCGCCACGGCACGCCCACCGATCCAGTCAGTGGCAAACCCCAGGAGATGATCATTGTCGGGATGGGCAAGCTTGGCGGGTGTGAGCTCAATGTTTCATCCGACATTGATCTGATCATGCTTTATGGCGAGGAAGGAGAGACCGTAGGGCCTAGACCCATCTCGCACCATGAGTTCTATGGCAAGCTGACCCGGATGATGATGCCCATTATCTCCGAACCTGACGAGTATGGTCAGGTGTTTCGAACCGACCTGCGCCTGCGTCCTGACGGCGACTCAGGCCCATTGGCATGGAGTCTGGATGCGTTTGAGCAGTATCTGTTCACCCAGGGGCGGGAGTGGGAACGCTACGCCTGGCTCAAGGCGAGGGTCATATGCACACAGGCCTTTGATGAAAGCGAGCCTCAGGCGTCGTTGCAACATGTAGAAAGCATGCGACTGCCCTTCGTGTATCGAAAGTATTTTGATTTTGATGCGCTCTCGGCACTGCGTGATTTACGTGAGCGAATCCGGGAGGACTGGACCCGAAAAGCCAGCACAAGAAACGGGGTGGACGCTCAGCACAACATCAAACTTGGTGATGGTGGCATTCGGGAAGTCGAGTTTGTCGTCCAGCTCACCCAGCTGATTCGTGGTGGAAAAATGCCGGCGCTGCAGCAGCGTGGGCTGATTGAATCGCTCCATGCGCAGGTCCGTTCAGGGGTGATACCGCGACACATTGCCGAGCAACTCGAAGATGCCTATATTTTTCTTCGCCAGGTTGAACATGCCTTGCAGTACCGAGAAGACGGGCAGACACATCTTCTGCCAAACGATCGTGAGTCCCGCTCGAAACTGGCGCAAGCACTTCGTATGGAACACGACGAGTTTGAACAAAAGCTGCGTACACACCGCGAACATGTTGAGGCAACCTTCAAAGACGCTTTCCGGCTGGCAGGTCTGTCATCAAGCCATTTCGCTGCACCGTCAACGTCGGCCCATGATTCACACCTCGACAATGGCACGGACCCTGCCCAGGCTTTGGCACCGGTCGCGGCAAGCGTTTCTCTGGAGTCACTGATCAGCCAGTTTGAATCAAACAGCGACGAAGTGAGCAGACGCATTGATTCGTTTCTGGAAGGTCACCGCATCCGGGGGCTGTCCGCCCACAGCAGAGCCAGAGTCGATGATCTACTACCGTTGATTATCAATGCGTCGCTTGGCACTGACTCACCCAAGACGACTTGCTACCGGCTACTGGACCTGGTCGAGACCATCGCGCAGCGTAGCGCCTATCTGGCACTGTTGGTCGAATTTCCAGCCACACTGGCACGAGTCGCCATGCTCATGTCAGCCAGCCCCTGGGCAGCACAGTACGTCATCCAGCACCCGGTCGTGCTAGACAGCCTGATCGACTGGATCAGCCTGATGGAGCCCATTGATTTTGAGAGAATCAAAGCCAATCTGAAAGCCGATCTTGACGCATGCTTGCTGTCTGATGGAATGCCTGATGTTGAACAGCAGATGAATCTGATGAGGGACTTACAACGCCAAGTCAGCTTTCAGTTGCTCTCACAGGATCTGGCCGGTGTGCTGTCAGTCGAAGCTTTGGCGGACAACTTGTCTGCCCTGGCTGATCTTCTGCTCGAGCAGACTCTGGTAAGGACCTGGAAGCTGGTTTTACAGCGGGCAAAACTGCCCTACCGGGTTCCGAAGCTTGCAATCATTGCCTATGGAAAGCTTGGCGGCAAGGAGCTGGGTTACTCTTCCGATCTCGATATGGTGTTTGTCTACGATGACCCTGATGAAAACGCGCAGGAACTCTACACCCGACTGGCGGGGCGCCTAACGTCATGGCTGTCAACCATGACGTCATCGGGAAGACTTTATGAAGTTGACCTTCGTTTGCGCCCTGATGGGGATGCAGGCCTGCTGGCAGTCTCAATCGAATCTTTTGAAACCTATCAGCTTAACCATGCCTGGATCTGGGAGCATCAAGCTCTGACCCGGGCACGCTTTGCCGCTGGGGATATCGAAGTCGGTGAGCGCTTCGAACGAATCCGCAAACAGATCCTGACCCTAAAGCGCGATCCGCAAGAGCTGGCTGGCAAAGTTCGGGAGATGCGGCAGAAAATCGCGACAGGTCATCCCAACCGGACCGAGCTGTTCGATCTAAAGCATGATGCAGGTGGCATGGTCGATCTCGAATTTGTCACCCAGTACCTGGTACTGCTACACGCCCACGCGCATCCTGAACTGGTGCCCAATCTGGGTAATATCGCACTGCTTAGAATCAGCGGGGAGCTCGGATTGATCGACAAACAGCTGGCCAACAATGCAATCCATGCTTACCGCGTGCTTCGCAAACGTCAACATGCGCTCAGGCTTCAAGGAGAAGACAAGGCAAGAGTGCCCCTGCACGAAGTGGCAGGCGAGCGCATGGCAGTCAGAGCTTTGTGGCAAGAAGTACTTGAAACATGATCGGCTTGCAGACTGCCCGCAGTTTTAACGGAGGTCAACACTCCGATCAGCAGCATATTAGAACTCGGGACCAGAAAACTCCCTGGAACTGGACCGTTGCCTGAACGTCTTTGATCAGGCGGTTCAAGCCGTTGCCAGCGCGGGTGATTTTCGCAACGATCCAAAATACACCCACAGGACGCCAATCACAGCAGCCGGTGCAAGCGCCATTCCGTAAGCACTCATCACATCAACCAGACTATACAAACCGGCAAATGGCGCCATTGTCCACAAGGGAACAAACGGGGTAATGATAACGGCGGCAATCAGCATGACCACCACACCCCTGAAAAACAGGCGCGTAGCTCCCAATCGCCTTCGACGAGCCCGTCCAAGCGAGCGCCACAATACGACAAGTGCCCAGAGACCAATAGCCAATGCAATCACCGAAAACCAGCCAAATGTCTCCCAGAGCGTGACCACAATCATCGAAACAGAAATGTCTTCCATCACCAGATCCTCTCAAGCGTAGCCACGCAACATGGCACGATAGGTTCCGATCAGTGCCTGCTCTTCAATAAACCAGGAAATCCAAAGCTCTTTCAGCGGATCAATGAAGGGAAATGACGGCGTCAGATTGCCATCGTAATCAAATTCGATCAGCATAGCCTTGCCAAGCCCAGTCACCATCGGGCACGACGTATAGCCATTGTAGGAGCGCGGCGAAGTGTCTCCCCGAACTGCTGCGACCATGTGGTCCACCGCAACCGGGACCTGCCATTTCACACTAGCGGCAGTTTTACCGCGTGGCACACCCGCTACATCACCCACTGCAAAAACGTTCGGATACCGGGGGCTTCGCAGAGTATGTCGGTCAACCTCAATCCACCCGTCAGCTGCATTGGGCCCACTTTGCCAGGCAAGCGGACTGTTGCGCACTGCCGCCGGCGCACGCATCGGTGGTACGACATGAATCATATCGTAATCTATTGAAACCGCTCCTTCCGGTGTGCGGTAAGTGGCCCGCTTCGCGCCTGCGTCAATAGCCGTAAGCACATGGTTGTACTGAACATCAACGCCTCGCTCCTGGTACATCTGCTTGACGCGCACATCAACTGGCACCACGCCGAATACGGTGTTGTTGTGAGCGGTATAGATGATTTTGCAAGAGGAACGGCGCTGCGCCTGCCGAGCCTTGTAATCCGTTATGAAAGTCATCTTGAGTGGCGCACCGGCACATTTCATCTCCGTGGCAGGACGCCCGAACAAGGCTACGCCACCCTTTGCAATGTACTGGTCGATAACCCGGGCCGAAACGCCCGCAGCCACTGGCCCTGCATAGATACTTGCAATGCCGTTTTGCCCGATGAGATCTGCACTCATGCCTTCGATGGCAGCGTAATCAAGCGTCAATCCCGTGGTCACAAAAAGCCAGTCATAATCGTGGCGCTGTCCGCTTGTGGTCGTCAAACTGTTGCTCTGAGGATCGAACTCGCCAACGAGCTCCTCGACCCAGCGAACGCCACTCGGGATATACTCACGTGTACTCTCAACCGTCTGACTAGGTTGCCACCAGCCGGCCCCTACGAGGGTCCAGCCAGGTTGAAAATAATGGCTGATGCGAGAATCAAATATCGTGATTGTCGCGTTGGGAAGCTGCCTTCGAAGGCGCGACGCGATCGACAAACCGGCTGCTCCGGCCCCTGCGATTGCCACCCTCACCCTGTTCTGCGCCATGACTGGCGAGGTTGCACTCCATCCCAGTGCAGCCAGAGATGCGGCTCCCGCGATAAACTGTCTTCTCTGCATACACTCCTCTCTTCTATTAAAATCAGTGTTGTTTTATGCGGGTCATGCTAAGTACAACTCGCAGGCCTCGCGCGATGGAGCGGCAAACAAGCGCCCCCGGAAAACCGCTCGAAAGCCTGGTTTTTCGATGATGCCCGACATTCCAGACAACCGCCTCACTGCAAAGCTTGCCTCCCACTATACAACTCGATTGCTCCAGCGACCCAATTACTTTCTGCTACCTGATCTAGATCAACATGCCATGACTGACCCTTTACGCCCTACCCTGAGTTTGCCTGAAGGACGCAACAAAGTGCTGCTCCATTCTTGCTGTGCCCCGTGTTCGGGAGAAGTGATGGAGGCCATGGTGTCCAGCGGTATCGACTTCGACATCTTTTTCTACAACCCCAACATCCATCCCGTCAAGGAATATGAAATTCGCAAGCAGGAGAACATCCGGTTTGCCGAACAGCACGGCATCGGGTTCATCGATGCCGATTACGACATGGATAACTGGTTCGCCCGCGTCAAGGGGCTTGAGAATGCGCCCGAGCGCGGAGAGCGCTGCACGGTATGCTTCGACATGCGATTCGAACGAACGGCCTTGTATGCCCACGAGCAC
>CAZBIN010000080.1:0-12153 GCA_964491995.1 uncultured Orrella sp. | reverse complement strand
CCAAGGCCCACTGTCCCATGTCAAAGTGCTCGACTTGAGCAGGATTCTCGCCGCACCCTGGGCAAGCCAGATTTTGTCTGACCTCGGTGCAGACGTCATCAAGGTTGAACGACCGGTGGCGGGAGATGACACGCGACATTGGGGGCCACCGTTCCTGAAAGATCCCGATGGCAAACCAACACGGGAATCGGGCTATTACCTCGCGGTGAATCGGGGCAAACGGTCTATTACGGTCAACCTGGATACGCCAGAGGGTCAGGCGATCGTTCGTAAACTGGCTGCACAGACGGATATTGTGCTGGAGAACTACAAGGCAGGTACCCTCGGGCGCTATGGCCTTGATGAGGCGAGCCTGAGAGCGATCAATCCGCGACTGATCTATTGCAGCGTCACGGGATTTGGACAGACCGGTCCGAGACGCGACCAGCCGGCCTATGACTTTCTCATCCAGGCCATGGGGGGGATGATGAGCGTCACGGGTGAGCGTGACGACAAACCTGGCGGGGGTCCCCAGAAAGTGGGTGTGCCGATTGTCGATCTCATGACGGGAATGTACACGGCCGTTTCGGTGCTGGCTGCTTTGGCGCGACGGGATCAGACCGGGGTGGGTGACTCGATCGATATTGCAATGCTCGATGTCCAGGTGGCAACACTGGCCAATCAGGCGATGAACTATCTTTTGTCTGAGCGTGTGCCCCAGCGAACTGGCAATGCGCACCCCAACATCCAGCCTCAGGACGTGTTTTCTTGTGCGGATGGGGAGGTCATTCTGGTCGTTGGCAACGACACCCAGTTTGCCAATCTGGCTCGGGCGCTGGGTCATCCGCAATGGGCGTGTGACGATCGGTTCTCCACCAATGCACAACGAATTGCCAATCTTTCGGAACTGATCGGCATGCTGAGGGATATTCTGGTCAAGTGGAATCGTCAGGATCTGATTGATTTGCTGGATCAGCACGGTGTGCCATGCGGGCCGATCAACTCGGTGGCGGAAGTGTTTGAGGATCCGCAGGTCAAGTCCCGCGGGATGTTGCGTCATGTGATGCACCCGTGTGGCTCATCGCTGCCTCAAGTGAGCACCCCCATGCGTTTCAAAGATGCGGTTCTTCCTGATATCAAGCCCGCCCCAACGCTCGGGCAGCACAGTGAGTCAATTCTCAGCGAGCTTGGCTACGATGCTCAAAGTATCGCAGCGATGCGTCAAGCTGGCATCATTTGATCGGTCTGCCGACCCATCTGCCCACAAGGCGGGCTTCAGTGCCCCCCTTGTCGCCGGTATTTTTTAGTCAATTCCTCGGTGTTGCGGCAAAGCAAAGGCAGGTTCAACACCTTCCGGCAACGGGATCTCATGACAGTTCAGGGTGAGGGCAACCATGGTGTAGTAACCGACGAGAGCAGTCAGTTCCACGATGGCTCGTGCACCAAATGTCTTGAGAGCGCGTGCGTACAAGGCATCCGAAACAGAACGGAGTTCACAGAGCTCGACGGAAAAGTCATGAACAATGGACTCTTGCTCGGACAAACCGTCGGGTGACCTTTGCTGGAGAATGGCGTCGATGATCGGTGCTTCGAGTCCGGCTTTCTCGGCTTCCAGTCGATGGGCATACCATTCAAACGGTGACTGATTACGCCTGGCTGTCACCAGAATCGCGATTTCCGACAGCCTGGGTTCGAAACTCGTGCGATAGCGAAGCAGCGAACCAAGGGCTTGCCACTTGTCGGCAAGTTCAGCGTTGTACAAGGCGGCTCGCAGTGGGCCTTGAATCTTGCCGCGCGGGCCGCTGACAATTCGATCATAGACTGCACGCTGATCATCATCGAGCTCTTCGCGTGAGGGCAGGTGAATTCTGGGCATCGTAAGTCTCCTTAACACCGATGGTTGCCGACAGACTATCTGCCGGTGAGCATGAAGTGTGTGCGGCTATTTGTACTGTTTTTCCGGGGTTCGCACACCATGGCGCAACTCAAAGCAGCTATGCAAATCGATATCAATCGGCTCATCCACGATCCTCGGGTCTGGTGTTCCAAAGGCCGGTCTGAGTTCCTTCATCCATGATTGTGATGATCTCCCGGGCCACGGCACTGACAGCTCGCGAGGGACCCTTGCGCTGGGCGAACTCCATCGACACGTGCCGCACAATAGGTGGGGAGACGATTCGGCTTGCCTGCAGTCTTCCTTCGCGCACTTCTGACCAGACTGCATGCAATGGCAGGACGGTATAGAGCCTGGCTTGAGCCACGACGGATCGCATCAGTGGCAGGGAGTCAGCTTCGATCACAGGTGCGAGCGAAATCTGATGTTGCCGGGCCAGCGCATCAAGCGTTGACCTAAGGCCGTTGGGAATGCCAGGCAATATGAAAGGCAGTCTATCAAGCGCCGCAAAATCAATCGAATCGTTTGCGGTACGAGGGTCTCCTGCCGCCCCGATCAAATAGCTGTCGACAACGGCCAGATGTTGCCGTCTGGCGGAGTCCTTCTTGTTGTATCGGTAAAGTATGGCCAGATCGATGCGATCATCCGCCAGCCACTCTTCGACCTGGCCGCTGGAGCCTTCCAGAATCTTCAAGGAAATTTCCGGATAGCTGGCTTGAAGCCGCTCGAACAGTTTGGCGATGATGGGGTTCGTAATGGAGGGCAAGGATCCAAGCGTCACCCTTCCTGCGGGCTCTTTCGCTTGCCCGTGGATTTCCGCCTCGAGTTGTTCGGCTTCTCCCAATAAAGCTCGCACATGCGGGAGTAAACGCTGCCCGAAGTCTGACAGCGCGACGCCTCTGCCGGTGCGGATAAAAAGACGCGCATTGCATTCGCGTTCCAGTGCGTTGAGATGCCGGCTTAACTGTGATTGTGTGCTGTCGAGATAAAGCGCTGCACGGGTCAGGCTGCCCAGCTCGGCAATGGCCAGGAATGTCCTCCACTTCAGAAGGTCAGCAGTGATATCAAGCTGCAAATGGGTGATTTTTTGCATATTGCAAAAAGTCTAACCTGTGGAATCTCGTCGGTGTCGTGAATCACCGGCTCGCAGGAGGAACTCCGGGCCCGTCAGTTACAGAGCCTGGGGTACGATGTCAAGCTGATCTTGCCGCCGTTTGACAGACCTTTGGTGAGGACCAACAAGCACGATTTGGCCGGTGCAGAGGCGATCTGCGAGGCGGTCACCCGACCCACGATGCGTTCTGTAGGCATCAAGCCTTTGGCAGCAACTCGAGCACCAACTCAATGGGGCGACACAACCTGGCACCAACGCCGGACTCCACGATGGGGCGATTCAGCAGTATGGGGTGCTCAACGATGAAATCGATGAGCTGGTCGTCGGTCCATCTTGCGTCATCAAGATCGAGCTCTGCGTAAGGTGTGCCACGCTCCCGTAGAACATCTCTGACGGACACGCCCATCTTCGTTATCAACGCCACCAGTGTGTCGCGGTCCGGTGGTGTCTTGAGGTACTCCACGATCGTCGGGTCGACGCCGTTTTCTCGGATAAGTTCCAGCACTTTTCGGGAAGTGCTGCAGGAAGGATTGTGATAGATCTTGATTTCGCTCATGTCGGACGTCTGGTTTGCTGTAGAAATGTCGGGAAATTGGTGTGAAACTGCAACTTAGTGGTGTTCGCGCCAGGTTTGCTGAATCTTGAAAATTCATCGGTCAGCAATCAGCGATCAGTGTAAGGGAAGTGCGGGAGGCAGCAAGGTCATCGTGAGCTCACAGTCGTAGTTGATAGGGATCGAGTTGTTGTTGTGTGCCAGCTCTGGCTGGATTTGCCGGTTCGTCGGTGTGTCGTTCAAAAGGACTTTCGCCATGAGCACGAGATTGACATCGAAGTGGTCACTCAGGGCTGCAGCGGTCTTCGCAGTGGTCTTTGGCGTGCTGACCACTGTTTCGGGCGCGACAGCACTCTTTGGTGGAGCTCAAGCCCAGGCGGCAGTGGGCAATGCGGTGCCTTTTGTCTTGTGGTTCAACTTCCTGTCAGGGTTCGCTTATGTGCTTGCTGGCGTGGGAATTGCGCTGATGCGTGACTGGGCAGTCAAGCTTTCCACAGGACTGGCAGTGGCGATTGCTGTGGTGTTTGTGCTCTTTGGCCTGCACGTGTACCAAGGTGCTGCTTTCGAGATGCGTACCGTGGGTGCAATGACCTTTCGCCTCTTGGTCTGGATCGCAATCGCGGTCCTGGCCTGCCGAGAGATGGCTGCATGCAGGACATCAGGTCGGTAGTCTGGTCGCCTGGCCTGATTCACTGGCACTGAACTATTCTCGTCCTAGGTCCTCTTATCAGGGACGCAAACTTTTCCGAACCTTCATAGAATCTCCGCAAGGAAACCCGCGATTTCAATCGCGGGAGGAATTGCGGGTGCGCGAAGCGCACCGTGTGGCGTAAACTTTGACCCATGGTCGATGTGGTCACGAAACGTCATTGTGTCTATCAAACGGCGTACCCTGTGATCGGGTGCCCGAAGTATCGGCGCGACGTACCGATTGGAGCGGTGGCGCAGGAAACAGGGGCGATGCGGGATGCGATTTGCGCGCAACGGAGTTGGCAGGTGATTTCCAGGCAGATTCAGCCGGATCACATCGACCTGTTCGTCAGCATCCCGCCTGCCATTGCCGTGGCCGATGCTGTCAAGGTACTCAAGGGCGTCACGGCTCGCCGTCTGTTTCAGCAGTTCCCGGCGCTGAAGAAACGGCTGTGGGGCGCCCACCTGTGGTCGCCGTCGTACTCCGTCGGCACGGCGGGAAACGTCAGTGCCGAAACCATCCGTCGCGACATCGAGCGTTCCGAGCATGTCACCAAGAGGCGATAAGCGATGATGCGCACGGCGTCGATCCGGCTGGAGGTGAGCGCGGAGCAGGCCAGAGCGCTTGCTGCGTTGCGCACAGCCTACGCGGATGCGTGCAACCGTCTGGTTCCCATCGTGCGTGAGTATCGTCTGTGGAACCGGGTTGGGCTGCACCAGCGAACGTACAGCAACCTGCGGCAGGCCACGCCGCTGGGCAGCCAGATGTGCTGCAACGTCATCTTCTCGGTGTGCAAGGCCTACAAGGCGCAAAAGGAACTCGGGCGCATCAGGAAAGATGAGCCGATCCCGGAAATCCGCTTCGAGCGCCCCAGCGTGCACTTCGACAAACGCACCTACACCCTCAAGAACGATGCTGTCACGCTCTACACGCTTGATGGCCGTATCAAGGTCGCCATGCGTCCCGGCGAACATCAGCGCCGCATCCTTCAATCCGGCCAGCCGAAGGAGGCGGAGCTGGTATTGCGCAAAGGGCGGTGGTTTTTCAACCTGGTCGTCGAGTCCTGCGACGCGCAACCTGTGGCATCCGGCCCTGTGATAGGTGTGGATGTCGGAGAAAACAACCTCGCCGCCCATAGCTTGGGCAAGGTCTTTGGCGGCGAGCCACTGCGCGATAAGCGCGACCGTTACCTTGCCCTGCGCCGCCGCCTCCAGTCCAACGGCAGTCAGAGCGCCAGACAAAAGCTCCGGCAGGTCTCCGGCAAGGAGGCGCGGCGTGTGAAGCACATCAATCACGAAACGAGCAAGGCCATCGTCCAGACAGCCCTCCAGGCGGGTGTGGCCAAGATCACGATGGAAGACCTGACGCACATTCGCTGCCGCATCAAGGCGGGCAAGCGCATGCGTGGCCGCCTGCACCGCTGGGCATGGCGCCAGCTTCAGAGCTTCGTTGAATACAAGGCGAAAGCGGCGGGTATTGCGGTCGAATACGTGAACCCGGCCTATACCAGCCAGACCTGCTCCGAGTGCGCAAGCATCGGCAAGCGCAGCAAACATCGTTTCGTGTGCGAACACTGTGGTCTGCGGGCGCACAGCGACTTGAATGCAAGTCGAAATCTTGCCCGGATCGGCAGCGGTGCCCCGCTGTTGAGGGCGGCTGTAAATACGCCTGATGTTGGAAATGGGATCAACCATGCTCTCGTTTCACAATAAAGCCTTCGACTTCAGTCGAGGGTTATTTACGGCACTTGAACGCTGTCGCTGTCTGAGATTTAACAGGAACTTCTGGCTGGCCCCGGTCTTTGCGCGCAAGGAACCTGGATCAGCTTGCTTGCTGACGCCTGAGCAAAGGGTGATGGCACCGTCTGTTGCTGCGATTGTTTAAGGAAGTTTCCATGATCGATGCAGTGTCTGCGATTCCATGGGTGCTGGCGGGCCCGATTCTGAGAAGATGCACGCCAGACCGGATTGTCTGCTGGATTGCAGTGCGTGAACCCGTGCGTGTCCGAATTCGCATTGAGCCCGATGGCGGTGCGGTGCGCGAACGTGTTTGTGTTCCCGGTGAGCGAGACTGCCAGCTGCTGACGGCAGGGGCACACCTTCACTATTTGTTGATCGATGTTCAGTTCGACGAGCCGTTGCCACAGGATTGCTGGATCGGCTACTCACTGGGGTTGCAAGCCCTTGCGAGCTCAACTGGTGAGTGGACTGAGTTTTCTCAGTGGGCTCCCGGGATTTGTTATCCGGGTAGATCATCACCTGGTTTTGTCTTGCCTTCCAGAGTTGCCAGCGTGCTGCACGGGTCCTGCCGCAAGCCCCATCATGCGGGTCAAGGAGATGGACTGGTCCAGGCTGATGCTCTGCTGGAGCGTCTGCTTGCCAGGAATGTGCTGTCAAACCTGGCGGACCCACAAGATCCTGATGCCGCCAGACTTGAGGATTTACCTGCCTGGCCCTCAGTCCTGATGATGTCAGGCGATCAAATCTATGCCGATGACGTGGCCGGACCGATGCTGCGCGCCATTCATCAGACCATCGCAAGGCTGGGCCTTCCTGATGAGGTCATCGCTGGTGGTCAAGCCATCGGGGTTGCGAGCGCGCAGACTTTGTATGGGCATCCGGCAGGCTATTACCACCGTGAGACGCTGTTGCCCCGTCACCCGCGTAACTATGCGTTGATCGAGGTACTGTTTGGTGGCGTCGAAAAGCCGGTCTTTACCAGCGACAGTGCGCACAACCATCTGATCTCGCTCGGCGAGGTGCTGGCGATGTATCTCCTGGTCTGGTCACTTGTCCTGTGGTCTCAGATTGACCTGACGCCTCCCGCCGGGCTGGATGCCGCGTCGTTAAAGCTCTACATGGCAGAGCGGGATGCGTTGCAGGATTTCATCGCTGGATTACCTGCCGTGCGGCGCCTGTTTGCACATCTTCCGACAGCGATGGTGTTTGATGACCACGACATTACAGATGACTGGAATCTGAGTCGGGAATGGGAGCAGGTGGCCTATGGGCATCCGTTTTCCAGACGAGTGATCGGTAATGCTCTGCTGGGCTATTTGATCAACCAGGCGTGGGGCAATCATCCGGATGCATTCGATGAGCGATTGATGAGTGAAGTGCAAACCAGTCTCGAGTCGCCCGGACGTGAGGCGCACGATGCGCTGATCAGTCGCCTTCTGCGCTTTGATCAATGGCACTACACCTGGCCAACCCATCCTCCGCTGGTGGTGATTGACACGCGTACCCATCGCTGGCGCTCAGAGTCGGCCGCACGCAAGCCGTCGGGCTTGATGGATTGGGAGGCATTGACAGATCTGCAGCAAACCCTCAAGGGACAGTCTGCTGTGTTGTTGGTCTCGCCCACACCGATCTTTGGCGTCAAACTGATCGAGTCCATTCAGCGGATATTCTCCTGGTTCGGAAAACCGCTGCTGGTCGACGCGGAGAACTGGATGGCGCATCCGGGCGCGGGGCACGCGATTCTCAACATCTTTCGCCATCCCAAGACACCGCAGAACTTCGTGGTGCTCTCGGGAGATGTCCACTATTCATTTGTATATGACGTAGAGTTGCGCGGTCAGATTCGTGGACCGGATATCTGGCAGATTTGTAGTAGCGGATTGCGCAATACTTTTCCGGATCGCTTGCTCGACAAACTGGATCGGGCCAATCGATGGCTTTACTCGCCCCGATCACCCCTGAACTGGTTCACGCGCCGCAGGCACATGCGCGTGATCCCGCGCAAGCCTGAGGGCATCGCCCACGGTCGTCGCTTGCTCAATGGAAGTGGCATTGGCGTGGTTGAGTTCACCGATCAAGGTGTTCCCTGGCGAATTCGGCAGCTCCTGGCTGATGGTCAGCTGGTCCGCTTTACCAGACGGGAAGCGGAGTCCCGATGGGATTGAATTGTAGTTAGCCTACCCGGAGTGAGAGGAGCGCGGCAAGAGATCTGCGTAATTCCACGATATGTCTAAGCTAGATGTACGAATATGTCTAACATTTTTAAATTTATCGACATGTTGATGTGTGGGCAAAGACCCTCATGTTCAATCCTCAAGCACCATACAACGATTTGCCCCATCTGCCCCCGCAGTGTGAAATTGAAAGAAGAGGTTTTCTTAAGTCTTGCGTCAGGGCACGGGCATCACTGGCGGAGCTTCGCGGTATGGCAGGACGAGATTTCCAGGCAGATTCGCAGGAAATCTTTTTGTCTCTCATCAGTCGAAACGAATGGGACCCAATATCCTGAGAGAATTGCAACTCGGACGATTGCACCTCATTCATCTTCATCCCTATCGCTAATTTCGTTCACAGAGTTTTCTGATGCTGATCAACGCTGATTTTTCAAGTCCTGCCATCGTCAAGACCCGCGAGCAGGCATGGGTCGCCTCACCCCAGGCCGGAGTGGAGCGCATCATGCTCGACCGGATTGGTGCCGAGAAAGCCCGGGCCACCAGCATCGTCCGCTATGCGCCCGATTCCTTTTTTCCTCGTCATCAGCATCCAGGAGGAGAGGAGATACTCGTGCTGTCAGGGACGTTCTGTGATGAGCACGGTCAATACGACGCAGGCTGGTACATCAGAAACCCCCCGCAGTCCGGACACCAGCCATACAGCGAGGAGGGCGCCACCATATTTGTCAAACTCTGGCAGATGTCCGAAGAGGGGCAGACGACAGTCAGGAGAGACACCCGGGACCCTGCGAGGTGGCAGCAGATGAAGGACCGCGAGGTTTGTCCCCTGTTCGGGAACGATCACGAAGTGGTCTGTTTGCAACGACTGCCGGCAAGGACAAGACTTTTTGATCAATGCGCGGGTGGTGCCGAGATACTGGTGCTGGAAGGTCAGCTGTATCTGGGCGGTCTGGTCTCATCTTCTACGGATATGCACGAGGCAGGGACCTGGATACGCTTGCCTGATGGCTACTGCCCGGAGGTGGTGGCGGGTGATGCAGGTGCGACCTGTTATGTCAAGACGGGACATCTCGCCTCGACCTCGAAGGAGGCTGCGGCATGTCGGCAAGACAGGTAGTAATCGTTGGCGCAGGTCTGAGCGGACTTTATGCCGCCTACCTGCTGCAGAAGGCAGGTATTGACTACGTTATCCTCGAGGCACGAAGATTGACCGGCGGTCGCATTCTGGCCGCCCTGGTTGATCCCGATTCTGCATCGGGCGGGCATAATCGTTTTGATCTTGGCCCGACCTGGTTCTGGCCTGACTATCAGACCGATTTGAATCGACTGGTTGAGGGGCTGGGACTAAAAACGTTTGATCAGTTCGAGACGGGTGACACTCTCGTGGAACAGGCGGCAGCTCAGCCCGTGAGGCGCGTCGCTGGTTACCTGAACTCCCCGACATCGGTTCGTGTGGCGGGTTCAATGCAGTCGCTGGTGCAGGCGTTGCAGGATCTGCTTGACCCGGATCGAATCCTCACGGGTCAGAAAGTGCGGCGTATCAGACAGTTGGAGGACACCGTCGAGCTTGAGTCCGAAGGTGGTGTTTCCCGATTGATCACAACCGCCCAGCAAGTGCTGCTCGCAGCGCCACCACGACTGGTACAGGCAACAATCGACTTCGATCCGCCGCTGCCTGCAGAGCTGGCTTTGCAGTGGAGCTCTACACCGACCTGGATGGCACCACATGCCAAGTACATAGCGGTGTATGAGCATCCGTTCTGGCGCAAGATGAACCTTTCGGGACAGGCCCGTAGTGCGGTCGGTCCCATGGTCGAGATTCATGATGCATCTGCCGCCGGTGGCAGTGCAGCCCTGTTCGGTTTTATCGGTGTGCCGGCGCAGACCCGCCGAGGAATTCCTGACCTGACGATGAAGGCATACTGCCGCGCGCAACTGGCCAGATTGTTTGGTGAAATGGCTCAAACTCCCGAAGCCGAGTTCCTGAAGGACTGGGCCCAGGATGTCCATACTGCGACTGATGCTGACTTGGCGCAACAGAATCATGCCCACGCTCCCGCCCCACCAGTTCGACCCGAGAACGGGCCCTGGAAAAACTGCGTGATCGGTGTCGCCAGTGAGTGGTCGCCGGACTATCCGGGGTACCTTGCTGGCGCTGTTGATGCGGCAAGTCGGGGCGTATCGGAACTGGCGGCGAGTGATCGCTGACCCTGGAGGCCTGGATGGTTTGTCCAGATACAAAGGTTGAAGCCACCCTCGCGTTAGCGTGGGTGGCTTGCTCTAGCAAACAGACTCGTGTGGCTCAATCAATCAGGTCGAACCGGTCAGCGTTCATGACCTTGGTCCAGGCGGCCACAAAGTCCCTGACGAACTTCTCCTTGCTGTCATCCTGAGCATAGACCTCTGCATAAGACCTCAGGACGGAGTTTGACCCGAATACCAGATCAACGCGTGTTGCCGTGAACCGGGTTGCTCCACTGTCACGTTCGACGATGTCGTAGGAATTTCTGCCGGTTGGTTTCCAGATGTAGGCCATGTCAGTCAGAGTGACAAAGAAGTCGTTTGTGAGAGCGCCAACCCTGTCTGTAAAGACGCCGTGCCTGCTCTGACCGTAGTTCGTGCCCAACACCCTCAGCCCACCCATCAACACTGTCATCTCAGGTGCTGTCAGCCCCATCAGTTGTGCACGATCGAGCAGCATCTCCTCTGGAGACACGACATAGTTCTGCTTTTGCCAGTTCCGAAAGCCGTCGGCCAGAGGCTCGAGCACCTCGAATGACTCAGCATCGGTCTGTTCCTGAGTTGCGTCACCACGACCTGCTTCAAATGGAACCGGTACATTGAATCCCGCTGCAGCAATGGCCTGTTCAAGACCAACGTTCCCGGCAAGCACGATGACATCCGCAAGGCTTGCGCCGCTGTCTCTGGCGATCGGATCCAGCACGGACAGAACCTTTGCCAGGCGTTCCGGTTCATTGCCTTCCCAGTTCTTCTGCGGCGCCAGTCTGATGCGTGCACCATTAGCGCCACCACGATAGTCCGAACCACGAAATGTTCTGGCACTATCCCACGCGGTAGAAACCATCTCCGAAACTGTCAACCCGCTGCCTGCGATCATGGCCTTGACGGTTTGTACGTCGAAGTCACGGCGCCCCTTGGGAACCGGGTCCTGCCAGATCAGATCCTCGGCAGGGATTTCTGGCCCAATGTATCGAGTCTTTGGTCCGAGATCGCGATGGGTCAGCTTGAACCAGGCACGGGCAAACACCTCGGAGAAGTAGGCTGGGTCCTTGTAGAACCTTTCCGAAATCTTGCGATACTCCGGATCCATCTTCATGGCCATGTCGGCATCGGTCATGATTGGATTATGGCGAATCGACGGATCTTCGACATCGACTGGCTTGTCTTGTTCCTTGATGTTGACCGGCTCCCACTGCCAGGCACCTGCCGGGCTCTTCCTGAGTTCCCAGTCGTGCTCGAGCAACAGATAAAAATACTCGTTGTCCCAGCGGGTGGGGTGGGTTGTCCAGGCGCCCTCAATGCCGCTCGTGACCGTGTCCCGACCCACGCCACGGGTGACGTGATTGATCCAGCCCAGGCCCTGTTCCTCAATGCCGGCGGCCTCAGGCTCGGGGCCGAGGTTGCTGGCCTTGCCGTTGCCGTGTGCCTTGCCCACTGTGTGACCACCTGCGGTGAGCGCCACGGTTTCTTCATCGTTCATGGCCATGCGGGCAAAGGTGATGCGCACATCGTGTGCGGTCTTGAGCGGATCCGGCTGACCATCAACGCCTTCGGGGTTGACATAGATGAGCCCCATCATCACGGCAGCCAGCGGGTTCTCGAGGTCGCGCTCGCCGGAGTAGCGGCTGCCCTGGCCACCACTTTTTTGCAGCCATTCCTTCTCTGAACCCCAGTAGATATCTTTCTCTGGATGCCAGATGTCCGCTCGTCCACCGGCAAAACCGTAGACCTTCAGACCCATCGACTCATAAGCCATAGTGCCAGCCAG
>CAZBIN010000079.1:0-12272 GCA_964491995.1 uncultured Orrella sp. | reverse complement strand
TGGGTCGGTAGCTCAGTCGGTAGAGCAGCGGACTTTTAATCCGTTGGTCGTGGGTTCGAGTCCCACCCGACCCACCAAGAAAATCAAACATTTAGCCCATCCCACAAGGTTGGGCTTTTTGTTTTAGTGGGCTCATGTAAGCACTTTGGCTCTCAAAGTTTTGGCTCTTCACCGTAAACGGGGGATGCGGCATTCATCAAACCCTGTTGATGACGCCATTCCAACCGCACAGACTGAATCGGACTGTCGTTTGACGATAGACTGAAACAAGGCTATTATCACCAATCACT
Organism: uncultured Orrella sp.; assembly: GCA_964491995.1. GTDB lineage: Bacteria > Pseudomonadota > Gammaproteobacteria > Burkholderiales > Burkholderiaceae_B > Algicoccus. The sequence continues at coordinate 11,982 of CAZBIN010000079.1, read as the reverse complement.
GATTAATGAAGCGGGAAAGATTTTTAATTAAATCAAAGGCTTAGCGCGATAGTGTTTGGCTTTTATCCGACTTGACATCAAGGGACGTGCTAGTTTTCCCTGAAATTTTTTACGGCGCAATGGCAGAGTGGTTATGCAGCGGATTGCAAATCCGTGTACGTCGGTTCGATTCCGGCTTGCGCCTCCATGATGATTGCGGGTGTGCTATGTTTCGCACATCTCCTCTCAAGAAAACCCCATGACCAGTACAGAGAAATCCGCTGAAACAGCCTGGCGGCCAGAACGCTTCACGGTCTCGCTTTTTCTGAGCTTTGTCGTTGGGTACTTCCTGTCGTATGCCTTGCGATCGGTCAATGCGACCATCGCGCCCCTGCTTGCGCAGGACCTGAACCTGAGCGCTGGCGCGCTTGGATGGCTTACTTCGGCGTACTTTCTATCTTTCGCTGCGGTTCAATGGCATCTTGGCAAATGGCTTGATCGTTATGGTGCGCGTAGGACCGAATCGGTCCTGCTGACAATAGCAGCAGCCGGCGCAGTGATTCTGGCAATGAGTCACTCCCTGTTCACCTTGTCGATCGGAAGAATTCTGATCGGCCTGGGAGTGGCGTCCTGCCTGATGGCCCCATATTCCTACTTCCGACGCTGCTTCGCCCCGGAAAAGCAGGCTCAACTGGCTATGTGGATGCTGATCGGCGGCACACTTGGCTCACTGTCGGCGACGCAGCCGGCCCTGATACTGGCGCAGGCCTATGGCTGGCGCGGGATCTTTCTGGTGTGTGGCGGATTGCTGGCGCTGTCCGCTGTGGCAATCGCTATCTTTGTACCTGACTCGGACAGACAGCATTCAAAGGCAAGCTCGGCGACAACCGGCACCACCCCCATCAAATTGCTGCAGTTGCTGGCCCATCCCACATTACTAAGAGTCATTCCGACGACGGTCTTTTTCTCGGGTGGTTTTGTTGCACTACAGTCACTCTGGGTGGGCCCCTGGATGACAGACGCCCTGGGGCTGACGACTAACGAAGCTGGGCAGGCGCTGCTTTACTTCAACCTCGCGCTGCTGATCGCCTACCTCCTGATGAGCTTCGTGAGTCCAATGCTCGAAAAGAGAGGCGTCGGCCTGGACAGACAGACACTGCTGGGATTTTTCTGGTTTGCCGGTTGCTTGGCACTGATTTTGTTATGGCGCTCATCTTCGGCCTGGTGGTTGTGGCTCATGCTCGCCCCTAGCATCCCTGCAGTGATTCTGATGCAGACTCAGACCGCCCTGCTCTTTCCCCGAGAGGTTGCAGGACGAGTCCTCACCACATTCAATCTGGTCATGTTTGCTGGCGCCTTTGCAGTTCAGTGGGGCATCGGGCTATTAGTAGACGCTTTCATATGGATGGGCCTTGATCGCGGCGACGCCATGTGGTGTGCATTCGCCATGTTGTTAGCTGCACAGATCGTGAGCCTGTGGTTTTTTGTAACCCGAAAAAAGCCATTAACAGCAGGATAGCGAGATGGACAAGACCGTTCTTGACGCCATCGAGCGCTGGCCCAATGTGCCGGCTGTTTTTGGCTGGCTTTCGCTTTCCAGGCGCGGCCAATGGCGCCTGCACCCTGGTGGCAAGGCTGACACGGGTGGATTTGGCGAATCCATTCAGAATCAGCAGATTCTTTCCTTCATGAATCGCAACTACTCAAATGATGAACACGGTCGCTGGTTTTTTCAGAATGGACCACAAAGAGTGTTTGTCAGACTTGATTGCGCACCTTTGATCGTCTCGCTCACCGGTCAGCCTGCCCTGCTCCGCACGCACAACCAGCTCGAGGTCCAACACATTGAAGGCTGGCTGATTGATCACGATGGCAACCTTTTTCTGCAATGCGAGCATGGACCGGCATGCATCAGCGATCTGGACCTCGAAATGGTCGCCGATACCCTGCGGACTGAGACCGGTCAGGACTTGATCTCCTGGTGGGAGGATCAGAGTGACTCGGGCACCAGGATCTTGGTGCACTCAAGGAACGACGCTCTCATCAAGATCAAGCCACCCGTCTGGTTGCGACTGCTTGGGCAAAACGAATCCGCTGAGTCAGTGATGGGTTTTGTGAGTAACCCACGCGCTTCAGACTGAATTGCAGCGCGGTGTGCGTCAGCCGTCCGACCTGCGACTTTTTCGCTATCCTGAGGCACAATCCTGGTCATGCCGGGATCGCCTGGTTCCGATAAAAGTCCTGCTCACAGCATCCACGCCGACCCTGGATTGGTCTAGAATACAGACCAATGGACAAGAAACCGGACTTCTATTTTCCTGCCCCACGACTCAGTCAGTTCTGCAGTCAGTGCGCGGCTCCAATTACCCGTCGTGCGCCCCCTGGGGACAACCGGGTACGTGATCTATGCGAATCCTGTGGTGCCGTCCATTATCAAAACCCCCGCGTGGTGGTCGGCACCCTCCCTGTCTGGGAGAACAAGATTCTGCTATGCCTTCGAGCCATTGAACCAAGAGCACGCACATGGACCTTGCCAGCCGGGTTCATGGAGCTTTCCGAGACAACGGGTCAAGGTGCTCTCAGGGAAACTCTGGAAGAAGCCGGGGTTGAAGTCGAGCTGGGCTCTCTCTATACCGTGATTGATGTTCCTCTGGTCGATCAGATTCACGTCTATTTTCTGGCGCACGCCAAGGATGGCAACGTCGACCCCGGGCCCGAGAGTCTTGATGCCCGTTATTACAGTATTGACGAGATTCCCTGGGACAATCTGTCATTCCGGTCAGTTTCCACGACCCTGCGGCACTACATCAGTGACGTCAAACAGGGTAGCTTTCCGACCCGATACTACAGCCTGCCTCCCATCCGCTAGGAAGCAAAGGCAATCAAGGTATATCCATGGAACCGTCCATCCCCTGGGTTGACGCCACCACGCCGCTGCCCGATGCACAAATGGTCAAAACTCCAGTGCCTGGTCTGCTCGCGGCAGGACTTGATCTAAGTGTAAGTCGCCTTGAAGAGGCGTACTCACGAGGCATTTTCCCCTGGTTCAATCCAGGAGAACCAGTGCTGTGGTGGAGTCCGGATCCCAGAGCAGTCCTTTTCTGTGACGAACTGCACATCTCCCACTCTCTGGCCAAGCGCCTGCGGCAGATATCGGCGGCGCAACAGGCCGGAGACTTTCAGAGAGCAGTGGTGACGGTTGATTGCGCGTTTGAGGACGTCATGCAGGCTTGTGCCAGCCGCAACGGCGACAATCCACAAGCCACCTGGATTACACCGGAAATGAAACAGGTCTACCAGCAATGGCACCAGCTCGGACGGGTTCACAGTGTGGAAACATGGTTGGACGGCGACCTGGTCGGCGGCCTCTATGGTGTCAGTCTAGGACAGATGTTCTTTGGGGAGTCGATGTTCAGTCGGCGTACTGATGCTTCAAAAATTGCCCTGGTTCATTTGGTTCGACACCTTCAAACGAAAGGTGTGAGAATGATTGACTGCCAGATGACCACCTCTCATCTGACAAGCCTCGGAGCCAGGGAAATCGATCGTGCTGATTTTATTTCTCTCGTATACCATGCCACCCAGAAACCTCCACTTATGTGGCAGCGCGGCTGGATAAACCCAAAAGGTCATTTAGACACTCGACTACCGGACTTCCTTGCGCCAAAATGAGTGTCCTACAGATGCATGAACCTTTGCGATCATGAGCCAAGTCCAGGAACTTCCCTTCTCGGCCATCCAGTTTTATGCCACTGCGCCCTATAAGTGCAGCTACCTGCCTGATCGTATGGCACGATCCCAGGTTGCCGCACCTGGACATATGATCCACGCCGGCACATTCTCCGATCTGGTGGATAAAGGCTTTCGACGCAGTGGCATGTTTACTTACAGGCCACACTGCGATCAATGCAAAGCCTGCGTGCCTATTCGGGTCGACTGCAATAGCTTTATGCCCAGTCGCGCCCAGCGACGAGCCTGGAAAGCGCACGAGACTCTCATCTCACGAGTCACCGATCTGGTGTGGTCAACGGAACATTACGAACTTTACTGGCGCTACCAGCAGGCTCGCCATCGGGGTGGCGGCATGGATGAAGACAGTCGATCACAGTACAGCCAGTTTCTGCTAGCCAGTCGCGTCAACTCCCGCCTCGTCGAGTTCAGAACAGCCCACGGGGAATTGCAGATGGTGTCCATTATCGACATCCTGGATCAAGGCCTGTCATCGGTCTACACCTTTTACGACCCTGATGCGCCGGGAAGCCTGGGAACATACGGCATCATGTGGCAGATCGACCAGTGCCGGCAACTAGACCTGCCCTGGCTTTACCTGGGTTACTGGATCCTGCAAAGTAAAAAAATGTCCTATAAATCACGTTTCAAACCCGCCCAGTATCTCTACAACGGGCAATGGGAAGCGAATCCTCCACCTGAGTTCTGATGAATCCACTATTTAATGCCTATGCGCTGGCCCGCGCACCTCTGTTCTCGATGGATCCCGAGGCCGCGCATGAAGCGACGCTCAAATCGATTCAGCGTGCCTATGACTGCAAATTAACGCGCGGCATGATGCACGACCTTCCATTGGCTCCGACGCTGTTAATGGGGCTGGCGTTAAAGAATCCCGTCGGACTTGCTGCAGGTCTGGACAAGAACGGCGCGCATATTGATGCTTTAGGCAACCTGGGCTTCGGGTTTGTTGAAGTTGGCACAGTCACGCCCAAAGCTCAGCCAGGCAACCCTAAACCACGGATGTTTCGTCTACCAAAAGCCCAGGCGCTCATCAACCGGATGGGTTTTAATAACGAGGGGCTCGAGACTTTCCTGCAAAATGTCAAGCGTAGCCGCTACCGTGAATCGGGCGGTATTCTTGGCTTGAATATCGGCAAGAATGCGATCACGCCAATCGAGCAGGCGACCGATGATTACTTGATGTGTCTTGAAGGTGTTTATCCCCATGCGGACTACATCACCATCAATATCTCTTCACCAAACACCAAGAATCTGCGCGACCTTCAGTCAGGTGAAGGACTCGATACACTGCTCGGTGCATTGCACCAGAAACGCCTTGAGCTGCAGGAGCAATACGTCAGAAACGTACCGCTGGTGTTAAAAGTTGCTCCGGACCTGGACGACGAACAGATTGATACGATCACTGAGCGCCTGATTCGTCATCACATGGATGGACTGATCGCAACCAACACAACCATTGACCGCCGCGCCATCCAGGGCATGAAGCATGCTGATGAGGCGGGCGGCTTGTCTGGAGCCCCGGTGCATCGGCAATCCTTAAAGGTTATCGAACAGTTCCGCAAGCGACTGGGCGTCACATTCCCGATTATCGGCGTAGGTGGCATCATGGACGGCCGGTCGGCGGCGGAGAAGATCGAAGCGGGCGCCAACGCTGTTCAACTCTACACAGGACTGATCTATCGCGGCCCCGCGCTGATCGGCGAATGTGTCAAAGCCGTTTCCAATCTGTCGAGATAGAGAACACTCAGCCGCATCTTGCACGACGGACTCGCATCAAGACTCCTTGCAACTGCCCGACAGGGAGCCTTAGCAGTTGCACGGCCACAATATTAAAGAAAAGGGGTCTAACCTTCAGCTTTTGAAGGTTAGACCCCTTGACCTGTGAGCACTTCAGACTTGCATCGTCTGAACTCACCAGTCCATCATGGCGTATCAGGCGTCTGTACGACGACCTGTAGCACGAGCGGCTGTCTTGGCGGCACCAGTGGCTGCATCTGACGCAGCTTTGAGGGTTGCGCTGGTTGCTGCGTGAATATTCTTCTCAGTCACGTCTGCGGCCTGCTTGGCGGCTTTGGTCATGCTTTCGTAGGCGGCATTGGCTTGAGCCAGTGACGACTTCAGCATGGCCACAGCACCTTCAGAACCGTTAGGTGCATTACGGGTCATTTGCTCAATGGCTTCCGTCACATGCTTCTGGCTTTCAGAAATCTTGCCTTCAACCAGTTTGGACAGTTCGGCTTGCACGCCGGCAACGATGTCATAAACATGCTTGCTGTAAGCCATAGCTTTTTCAGCCGAAGGCTGAACCAGTGCGGAACTCAATGCAACAGCTTCCTGTGCATCTTTAACTTCCATGACTTCCTGGGTCTTCTCTGACATCTCGTCCATCGTTGCTTTGATGACTTTCATGTTCAGATCAACCAGTCTTTCGAACCCGTTGAACAGGCTACCCTGGACGGCCATCATGGCGTCTACAGTGGCTTTTTGTGATTCGATCATTTCTTTAGGCATCTTGGTCATTTCAATCTCCCAGTGAATTTTGTTGCGCTGCACAATTTCAATGTAATGCAAACCTGAAGAGATTGTCAACCAATTTTATTGCATCGCAGCAAAAAATTTATGTTTCCGTATGCCGGCGCCCATACTCATAGCCAAGTGCCTCCGAAATTGTCCTCGCCGTTTCGACGAGTTGCTGCACCCACGCATCCTGCAAGCGCTCCGCTGGAGCAGATATAGACAGACCAGCGACCAATCTACCGGCATCGTCATAAATTCCAGCCGCGATGCAGCGTACGCCAGGCTCGAGCTCCTCATTGTCACGGGCATAGCCATGGTGTCGTACGAATGCAAGTTCACGCTCAAGATGCTCGATTGACGTGATACTGTTTTTTGTGTTGCCTGCCAATCCGGTGCGGGTGGCATAAGCTCTGACCTGCCGTGGATCCAGTGCACACAGAAAAAGCTTGCCCGTAGACGTCAGGTGCAGGGGCGCACGACCACCAATGGCACGCACCACCTGCATGCCCGACCGCTCACTCCAGGCGCGGTCGACATATACAATCTCATCGCCCTGCTGAATCGACAGATTGACCGTCTGACCCGTCAGCTTGTGCAGGCTCTGCATCGACTCTATGGCTGCTTCACGGACATTGAGCCGTCCTCGGACCAGCGAGCCGAGTTCAAGCAAACGCATTCCCAACTGATAAGTGCCACTGTCGACGCGCTCGACATAACGAGCAACCACCAGATCGTTAAGGATGCGGTGAGCAGTCGACGGGTGCAAACCTGTGTTGGCCGAAAGCGCTTTCAGCGTGATTGGCTCAGCCTCATTGGCCAAGACATCAAGCAGACGCGTCGCTCGATCGATCACTTGAATCGCCATGCCGTGCGTAGAACCACCTTCCAATGGCGCGGTCACATCACCAGAAACAGCGTGATCATTCAGGTAATCTCTCACTCTAGACATAAACGAATCTCTGTTTGCAGCAAAAAATTTGCCTAAGTCACCAGCCACTCACATCAATTGCGGCGCTGCAACAAAATGATTCTAAGCGATTACCACATTATTGGATAGACTGCCTTTCGACCTGCAGACGCGGGACCAAAACCCTGCTTCAATCCAGGCACTTCACTCGATACGCGTCGTGGACCTGGCCAGAGTCTGCTCTAAGGTTGCGCCAAGATTGAGCGCCTGTTCGCGCAAGAAGGCAATCGCCTCCTTGACAGACTCAAGCGGACCCTTGACACCCAGTTCAATGTGCGCCGCGCGAGTTCCTTCACCGACTGACGGCAGACTGAACGCCCGCACATCTGACCAGCGGTGCTCAATCTCTTCAAGCGACGGTGTTATTCTCGACTCTGGAATGTTGTAAGCAACAAAAGACAACTCCTCATTGCGTACCGCACGGTGCAAATGTGCATAACGGTGATCCAGCGTCCATTCCAGCATGGGCCACGCCATCACGGGAAATCCCGGCACGAATGTGTGATCCTGAATAAAAAAACCGGGGATCCTGTTATAGGGGTTGGGAACGATCTCCGAACCAACCGGGAACATACCCATTTGCAGGCGTCGCTGATTCTCGGGTGCCTGCATGTCGGCTGTGCCCTGGCCCTTGGCGGCCATTTCAGAGCATCGCAATGTAATTTCCTGCTCGGCTTGCGGATGTAGCTCAAGCGGCAGGCCCAGCGCTGCAGCGGCAGCCTGGCGCGTATGATCGTCTGGTGTCGCTCCAATTCCACCGCAAGAAAACACGACATCACCTGTTGCAAACGACTCTTTGAAAGCATCGGTCAGCAAAGTGCGGTCATCCGAGAGGATCCGTACCCAGGACAATGGAATCCCGCGCTCATTGAGCATTTCAATGATCTTTCCTAGATGCTTGTCCTGGCGCCGGCCAGAAAGAATCTCATCGCCCACGATGATCACGCCAACTCTTCTGGCCCGCTGGGCAGACTCACTCATGCTTTATTCCTTTGACTTTGACGATGACTGACTGAAATCACGCTCATCGATCACAGGATCACGACGCAACTGACGCAACGCCTCAAACCCATAATGAGCAAATACCAGACCAGAAAATACCGGTAAAAACACCCAGGCTGGTGGAACCAGGTTAAGCAGTGCGCAGATCAGACCAATAACCCAGAACCCGCCATTTCGACGTTCAAGCAGCAACTTTCGCTCAACCGGGGTAGCATGATCGGCGATTGCGTCGATTCGCATCATCCTGGAGAAAGCGAACGTCCACCAGAATACTGACAGAATCATGCCAAGCGGAGGAATCAACCAGAGCGGCAGTGTCAGCAACCAGCCAAACATGAACACGACACTCACCCACACCGCATTCCAGACACTCAGGACAAACGCATGTCGCCCACGCGGTACAACGTCAGGATAATTGCGCTTGCCCAGATGGGCCAGAACCATTGGCATGATCCAGACCGCAGCCACGGCCAGACCCACAATGCCCGCCAGAGGCAACAGAATAATCGCTGCCGCTATCGGAATCATCCAGGCCTTGAGCACCAGAAACCCGGTCGTCCCTATGACGGGATCGATCATGGCAGGCACAGAGGACTCTGTTAACTCAGCGGAGAGCCACTCGGTCAGTGGCGACCATGCAACCCAGACCAGGATTATGCCAAGCACCAGCGTCACAATCACTGGCATGAAAAGGGCAAAGATCATTTGGGGGTGAAGCTGCGAACGGCATGCTCGCAAAAACGCCTGACCAATGCCATCGAACTGGCTGCTGGGTCTTGTCACTGCGTAGGGAGAACTTGAATTCATTCAATCAAAACCTGGAAACCGCTATGATAGGGCAAAGCCAACAAAGCTTGCGAATATGGAACTTTATTCTGCCGACAATCCTGAACTTAAAGACTGCCTGAGCCAAACCAGCGGTTTGCTCATCGTCTGTTATTGCGCTGCCTGGTGCGACACCTGCACGCAGTATCGCCCCAAAATAGAAAACCTCGCTCACAATCGGTCTGAACATATCTTTGTCTGGGTCGATATCGAGGACAATCCAGAGCTGCTGGACGACGAAGATGTGGAGAACTTTCCGACGATCTTGATCGAGCGCGATGGAAAAACACTTTTTTTCGGAACGATGCTTCCCCATATCAATCAGCTAGAACGCCTGATCGATGCACTTCAAAGCGAACGTCAAACCGAGTTTGATGGCTCAGCGCCGGAAGACGTACGATCGCTGCTGCTTGCAAAACACTGACGACAAAACACTCAGTTCAAAGGTGTTTTCCTGGATGTCAAGCTGCGAGGTAACGATGACGCAACGAGGGATCTGCAAGAAATGCCTGCGTACCTCCTTGCCACACGCACACGCCTTTTTCAATAATGTAGTGCTGATCACAAAGGTTCAGCAGATGCTTGAGATTCTTGTCCGTGATGAGAATCGACATTCCCTGATTTCGCAATGCGGCCAGCGCACTCCAGATTTCCTGCCGGATCACTGGCGCCAGACCTTCTGTCGCCTCGTCAAGTACCAGTAAGTCGGGGTTGGTCATCAGTGCCCGGCCGATCGCAAGCATCTGCTGCTCGCCACCAGAGAGCTGATTGCCAAAATTCTTGCGACGGTCAGCCAGCTTGGGAAACAACGCCCACACCCGCTCGAGATCCCAGGCCTGACGGCCAGACCGAGGCGGCAACTTACGGGCGGTTGCAACCAGATTTTCCCAGACTGTCAGATTCGGAAAAATCTGCCGCCCCTCAGGAACCAGACCCAGACCGGCTCGGGCAACCTGATAGGCCGGCAGACCATCGACGCGCTGTCCTTTGAAATAAACCTCGCCCTTCAGGCACGGTAGCAAGCCAAAGATCGTGCGAATGGTTGTGGTCTTGCCCATGCCATTTCGCCCCTGCAAACTGACACATTGCCCTGCCAGGATATCGAGGTTGATCCCAAACAAAACCTGGCTCGCGCCGTATCCGGCCTGGACTTGTCGAACACTGAGCAACGGCTCTGATTGCTGACTCATTGCAAGTCCTCATCTCCGAGATAGGCTTCACGCACCATTGGATTGGACTTCACATTGGCGGGCGTATCACACAGCAATACTCGACCGTAGACCAGCACACTGATGCGATCGGCCAGCGCAAACACCGCGTCCATGTCATGCTCGACCAGCAACATCGCGCACCGACCGCGCAAACCATCCAGTAGCTCAATCATACGTTCGGTTTCAGCAGGACCCAACCCAGCCATTGGCTCATCAAGCAACAACAGCCTGGGTTTTGTTGCGAGCGCCATGGCCACTTCGATTAGTCGCTGCTGACCGTAGGCCAGATGACCCACCACCGAATTCCGATACGCCAGCATTCCCACCTGTTCAAGCTGCTCGCACGCCAGATCGACCAGTCGCCGATTACCCAGAACAGGCCTGAAGAAATGGAAGTTGTGTCCCTCACGCGCCTGCACAGCCAGAATGACATTCTCGAGCGCTGTAAAGGCGGTAATTGATGAATTGATCTGGTAGGAGCGACTGATGCCTGCACGCGCTCTTCGGGCCATAGACCAAGAAACCAGATTTTGTCCTGAAAGTTCGATACGACCAGCATCAGGCATTAACTCACCCGCTATCTGGTTGATCAGTGTCGTCTTGCCCGCACCATTGGGGCCGATCAACGCATGAATCTCTTGATCTTTCACTGCAAGACTGACGTCATCCGTGACACGAATAGCACCAAACTGCTTACGCAAGCCCGTAATCTGAAGCAATGCTGACGGCACCATTACTCATGCTCCCCGGCATTGGCACGCGCACCCGACTTGCGGCTAAACACCCCCCAGAGACCTCCTCGAAGCCCTAACACCATCAATACAATCAACGGACCAATCACAAGTTGCCAGTGCTCCGTGGCCACCTTGACAGCATCTTCGACCAGCAACAACGCAACCGCCCCCACCACAGGTCCGAACACCGTTGCCGCACCTCCCAGTAATACCATCACCATCAGTTCGGCAGAAATCATCCAGCTCATCAGTGATGGGGACACAAACCCTGTCAGATTTGCCATAAAGAAGCCCCCTACAGCACAGATCTGAGCAGAGATCACGTAAGCCACCAACTGGTACGGCTGGGCGCTTGTGCCGACCGCCTCAACACGCCTGGCGTTATAACGGGCTGCGCGCAAAACCAGACCAAAACGCGACTTGACAAGTCTGGAAGTCCCCCCGAGCACAACAAAAACACTGATCAGAGTCGATACGTAGACAGCTGTGGGGTTGCCAGTCAGCCAGCCAAAATTGCTGACGTGCGACAGACTCATGCCTTCGTCTCCACCGAAATTTCGCAGACTGACGAACACATAAAAAAACAGTTGCGCAAAAGCCAGCGTGATCATGATGAATGCCATGCCACGAGTCCGCAGGGCGATGGTGCCAATCAGAATCGCTACCGACCCTGACACCGAGAGCGCAACAAACAAATGCAACCAGCCGTCGTAGATTCCGAAATCAGACAATATACCGACTGCGTAAGCCCCCAGACCCACGTACATTGCGTGCCCCAGACTGGCCATACCTCCGAACCCGAGAACAAGGTTCAGACCCAGTGCACACAGTACAAAAATAAGTATCCGACCGAAGTACGTCAGGACATATGTGTCACCAACCCATACCGAATAAAGAGGCACCAGACAGAAAAATCCCATCGTGAGTACCGCCACAAACATCTGAAACCGGGATCTTCCATCGGTTCCTTTTATGCCCGCACTGAAGTCATCCGCGT
>CAZBIN010000078.1:0-12317 GCA_964491995.1 uncultured Orrella sp. | reverse complement strand
ACGCGTTGTCCAGTGGAAAAGCTGAGAACAAGAAACCCCGGTCGATTCGCCCTGCAGAGGACGACCCTCTGACCCCCCAACTGTTTTAAGCCTGCTACCCACGCAGGCTTTTCCACCTTTACGCCCTGAAAAAATGACTTCTTCCGCTGTCAACGCGATTCCGAAAGTGGACTACATCACTACCCCCCACCCGTCGGGTGTCAAGGCCCTGAGCTTGAAGGATGCTCCGGCGTTGATTGAGGTGCTGCTACCTGTTCAAAAAATTTCCGTAGACACCTATAAAGAGCAAATGGCTGTTCAGGGAAAAATTTTGACGGCGCTTGGCAGCTACTGGAAAGGCCGTAAGCCTTTGGTGCTCAATCGCGCTTGCGTGCTGGCCTCTCTGCTACCTGTGACAGACGCCCCTCTTAAAGATTTAGAGGTTTTCGAGCTTTTGATGGGGATGGATGATGTTTCGTTGAGCAAGCGACTCGGCCTGCCGAGGCCCGAGCATATCGTCAGCACAACGACGATTGCCGACATCGAGGCTTACTTTGTAGTGGAACCACAAGAGGCGAGCCTTCCTGTGAGCGCGCCCTTCAATGTCGAGGACTACCCCGTTACCGTAAAGGATAAGCTGGTCTACCCAAAGCTTAAATGGCGAAGTGGCCTCACGGATGACCAAAAGCACGAGTTGGCTGTCCAAGCACTTGGCAACAATACTTACCTTAGCTTGGCTGCAGGGGCTAAGCGAGCGGAGGAGATGGGCTCAGAGATTTCCAGTCACATATGGTCAAAGGTTAATGAGCACCTAGGAACAAATGCGAACAGCGTGGCTGAACTCGTAGAGCAGCTGGGGGTCATGAGATTTGGGCATCGTCCCACTGTCGCAGACACCTTCTCAGGCTCAGGTCAAATCCCCTTCGCTGCGGCTCAACTAGGTTGTGACGTTTATGCCTCGGACATCAATCCTGTGGCGTGCATGCTGACCTGGGGTGCATTCAACATCGTTGGAGCGACTTCAGAAAGTAGGGAAGCATTGGTCGAGAGCCAGTTGACCCTTGTGGAAAAGGTCAAAGAAGAAATTGACAGGCTAGGAGTTGAGAGTGACGGAGCAGGCTGGCGTGGAAAGGTGTTTCTGTATTGTGTAGAAGTTACGTGCCCTTCCTCAGGTTGGCGGGTTCCCGTTTTACCCACCCTTGTGCTGAGCAAGGGGAAAGCCGCTTACGTCAAGCTGGTTCCGGTCCCTTCTCAAAAGCGTTATGACTTTGTGGTCGTCTCGGGTGCTACTGCGCAAGAGATGAAGGCTGCAGAGCAGGGCACGTACCGAAAAGGGGATGTGGTTCACTTCGTTGACGGGGTTGAACATGTCAACAGTATTGCCAGCATCCGAGGCGATTACTTTGCTGTTGAAGACGGCAAAAAAATGAAGAAAAACAAGCTGCGTCTGTGGGGCAAGGAGGACACGGTTTTTCTTGAGACGGACATTTTTCGTGAGCGGCTGTACGCCGTTCAGTGGGTGAAGGAGTTGCCGGATGGAACAAGCGGGAGGTCGGTCACGGAGTTCCGGACGGTGAGCGCTGCTGACTTGGCGAGGGAGGCAATTGTTTCGGAGTATGTGCGCAGGAACTTGAAAAGCTGGCAAGCCAATGGCTGGCTGCCGGATACGCGAATTGAGCCGGGCGCGGAGACAGAACGACTGTACCGGGAGCGTGGCTGGACTCACTGGCATCAACTATTCAACCCTCGACAGCTCATGTATTTGGGGCTGACTGCGCAGCATTGCTCATCGGGCGCGGCTTACCTCTACTTGGCACGCATGCTGGACTGGTCCTCTAAGCTTTGCCGATACGGCACGGGGGCTCAACGCCAGTCTGTTGCGCAGACGTTCTACAACCAGGCTTTGAATCCGCTGTTCAACTATGGCGTTCGCTCGTTTGACTTTGCCAAAGGATATTTGTTGGAAAGCCCTTCGAGGGTTCCGCTTTCTACCCATGTGTCCATAACGAACGCCCCTGCATCTGAGCTGACCCATCCGGTGGACCTGTTCATCACTGACCCGCCGTATGGCGATGCGGTCAAGTATGAAGAAATTTATGAGTTCTTCATCTCCTGGCTGCGGAAGAGCAAGGCGGGCGAGTTTTCTCAATGGACTTGGGACTCTCGGAGGGAGCTGGCCGTCAAGGGGGAGGACCATGACTTTCGCTTGAGTATGGTGGCCGCTTACAAGCGCATGACGGAATGCATGCGTGACAACGGCATTCAAGTCCTGATGTTCACACACCAGGACGGCAACATCTGGGCCGACATGGCCAACATCGTGTGGGCAAGTGGCTTGCGCGTGACGGCTGCATGGTACCTGGTGACAGAGACCGACTCGGCCTTGCGTGATGGTTCCTACGTCAAGGGCACCATCCTGTTGGTGCTGCGCAAACGCCTCGGCGCCAAAAGGACCAATCAGACCGACCTGGCCTACGAGCTGGAAGAAGAGGTTGCCGAGCAAATCAAGCGACTGACCGGCATGAACGACACGGTTGCGGCTGACAGCAAGCGGGCCAAGGATGGAAACCTGTTTGAAGACGCAGACTTGCAGATGGCGGGCTATGCGGCGGCGCTCAAGGTCCTGACTAAGTACAGCATCATTGATGGCAAAGACATGGCTCAGGAGGCCCTGCGCCCGCGCGTGTCCGGCCAGAAGACCCTGGTGGAGAGCTTGATTGATTTCGCCACCGACACTGCTAACAAGATGCTCGTGCCCTTGGGCCTGGACGAGTCTGTCTGGCATGACCTGGAACCTGCAGAGCGCTTCTACTTGAAGATGCTGGAGCAGGAATCCCACGGCCTGAACAAGCTGGACAACTACCAGAACTTTGCCAAGGCCTTCGCTGTGCGCGATTTCAGCGCCTTGATGGCAAGTGAGAATGCCAACAAGGCGGCCTTGAAGTCGGCCAAGGACTTTGGCCGGGCAGAGATGAATCAGTCGTCTCAGCTGTACCAGACGCCGACTCGGGCCGTACTCTACGCGCTGATGGACTTGCAGGCCCAGAAGGACTTAGACGTAGTGCTCAAGGGCCTGGAGCAAAACCTCAAGCCAGGAGCGTTCTACTCGTCGCGCGACATGCTGGTCACCATCTCTCGGTTTATCGGTAAGAAGGTCGACACCATGCGTCCGGAAGAAGCCTCGGCCGCACGCGTGCTGGCCGATGGCATTGAAAACCAAAGAATGTGATTTATGCGTCCCTTCACCATAAAATTGTTTGTACCCTCAGGAAATCCGAATGGCGTACTGGTTGCATCCCGTGACGACTGGCCTGGACGAGCGGTAATTTTTCCTCGTGCCCTCATTGGTGAAGTACGCGGGCGGAAAGAGTTCAATCAGCCAGGCGTCTACATCCTCATCGGCAAGAACAAGATGTATGTAGGTGAGGGGGACCCTGTTGGTACCCGTCTTGACGACCATGTAAAGAAAAAAGATTTCTGGACTCGAGCAATTTTTTTCACAGCTGAAAGTGGCCGTCTTAATAAGGCGCACATTCAGCACCTTGAGTCAAAGTTGCACGGTGTAGGTAAAGAAGTAGGCCGTGTCACAGTCGAGAATATCCAGAACCCAGCGGAACCCTTCTTATCTGAGGAAGACCGTGCATTTGCTAATGGATTTTTCCAAGAAATCCTCAACATGTTGCCTTCGCTCGGTTTTAATCAATTTATCCCCGCCTCAGTGGAAGCTGGTGAAGCTGATGAGCCTGGTGAGTCCTCTACCGAGGATGCGGGAGTGGTTGGTGCTTCTGGTAAGCGCGCGGAGCTCTATGCAAGTCTCCCCCAAGGAATGAATTTCAAACTTAGTTCTAAGGGTGTAAATGCTGAGCTGGAAGTCACTGAGGGTGGCGTCATCGTCAAAAAGGGAAGTCAAGTCGTTAATCCTCCCTCTGCTACTTTCGAAGCCAACGCTCCAAGTTATGCAGCTCTTAGGCAACAACTGGTTGAGTCTGGAATCCTGTCGGAAGAAGACAGTAAGCTAGTTTTCAGTTCAGACCAATTTTTTACATCTGCTTCTGCAGCTGCGACGGTAGTAAGAGGAAATAACGCTAACGCTGAATGGTGGAAAGCTGCAGATGGTAAAACCCTAGGCGACTACATTCGTGAGGTCAAAAGCAAGTCGTGAGTCAGATAAAAAGGTTCAGCTCGCGTCGGCAGCGTTTGGACAAGGAGTTCTTGGCCAAGCGCCTGGAGGGTGCGGTGTCCTACCGACGCATTGCCGGGTACTTCCGCAGCTCCATCTTCGAGCTGGTCGGGGAGGAAATCGGTGACATCCCGGATGTGCGCATCGTCTGCAACAGCGAGCTGGACATCGCTGATATCCGTGTGTCCCAGGCCGCCCGCGAGGCAGCCCTCAAGGAGACCTGGAACGAGGTGTCGCCGGCGACCGAGGCCCTGCTGTACCGCGACAAGTACCGCAAGCTCTATGAGCTCCTGCGTAAAGGCAACGTGCAGGTGCGCGTGGTGCCCAAGGACAGGGTGTTCCTGCACGGAAAGGCTGGTGTCATCGAGCGTGCCGATGGCAGCAAGACGAGTTTCATGGGCTCCATCAACGAGTCCAAGAGCGCCTTTGCTGACAACTACGAAATCCTGTGGGAAGACCCCTCGCTAGAGGCCGTAGCTTGGGTGGATGAGGAGTTCGAGGCACTGTGGGCAGACAGCTACCCACTGCCTGACGCCATCATCGAGGAGGTTGAACGCGTGGCCAAGCGCCACGAGGTGCGCTTTGAAGAGCTGAAGCCCGAAGAGGTACCGGGCGCGGCCATGGTCGAGAGCCCGCTTTACCGGGCCGGCGAGATGCTGCAACCCTGGCAGCGGGCGTTTGTTTCCATCTTTTTGCAGCATCGTGAGACCTATGGCCAGGTCCGGCTGCTGCTGGCCGACGAGGTTGGCGTCGGAAAAACGCTTTCTATGGCGGGGTCTGCCTTGGTCTCGGCCCTCATGGGTGATGGCAAAGTGCTCATTCTGTGCCCATCGACCTTGACCTTCCAGTGGCAGACAGAGCTCAAGGACCGCCTGGGCATTCCCAGCGCTGTCTGGCTGTCCAACCGCAAGTGCTGGCAGGACGAGCACGGCCACATCATCAAGAACACCCAGGGTGCAGCTGCCATCAAGCGCTGCCCGAGTGCCATTGCCATCGTTTCCCAGGGCCTCATCTTTCACAAGGCTGATGAGTGCGACGAGCTGCTGAGCATGTACTACGGCACCGTGGTGCTGGACGAAGGCCACAAGGCCCGGGTCAGCCGGGGCATCAGCAAGAAGGAATACAAGCCCAACAACCTGTTGACCTTCATGACCAGGCTGGCCAAGCGCACCAAGCACATGGTGATTGGCACCGCCACCCCCATTCAGACCGAAGTGGTCGAGCTGTGGGACTTGCTGAACCTGCTCAACGAAGGAGCAGGCTTCGTCATGGGCCGTGAGTTCACCAGCAAATGGCGCAACTGTGACGAGGCTCTTCCTATCGTCAAAGGCGAAGTTACGTTCTCCAACCCGGCCGACGTGTGGGAACTTCTGAAGACGCCGCTTCCCCCGAGCACTGAACAAGACGAGCGTCTCAAGAGCCTGCGCATGACGCTGGACTTAGCCGACGCACACCACTTCAGCGACCTTAACTACCAAGACCTGGACTTCGCCTCCCAGATGACACTGGAGGACATTGCCAGCGACAAGGACTTCTTCAAGAACAACAACCCCATCCTGCGCCACACTGTGCTGCGCCGGCGTGATGTTCTTGAGGACATGGGCCTGCTGGAACGGGTGGAGGTCGATGTGCACCCGGACCCCAAGGCGCCGCTCGGCGCCTACCCTGGCCTGACGCTGGACGGCAACGGTTTGATGACGAACTTGCCCTTTAACCTGGCCTACCAGGCGGCAGAGGAGTTCACCTCACTGCTGGGCCAGCGCACCAAGGCTGCAGGCTTCATGAAGAACTTGCTGCTGCAGCGTATCTGCTCCAGCTTCGCCGCCGGGCGCTCCACCGCCCAAATGATGCTGGACAAACGTCCCATCGAAGATGAAGAGGACATCGAAGGTCTGGAAAACGCTCTGGACTCGCTCACGGACGAGGAGGCGGACTGCCTGCGGCAAATCGTGGCTGAGCTCGGACGGCCAGAGGCCCGCGACCCGAAGCTGGCCGCGGTCAACTACTTCCTGGACGAGCACCGTACAGGGCCCGCACCTGACAACAAGACCTGGGCCGAGCACGGTTGCATCATCTTCAGCCAGTATTTCGATACCGCCAAGTGGGTGGCGTCTGAGATTGCGAAGGCGCACCCCGACCAAGTGGTGGCGGTATACGCCGGCGCCGGAAAAAGTGGTCTTTTCAGGGGTGAAGAGTTTTCGACGATTGAACGCGAGTACATCAAGGACGCGGTCAAGCGGCACGAAATCAAGATTGTGGTGGCCACAGACGCGGCTTGCGAGGGCTTGAACCTGCAGACCCTAGGCACACTTATCAACGTCGACCTTCCGTGGAACCCCAGCAAGCTCGAGCAGCGGCTGGGCCGTATCAAACGCTTTGGCCAGGCGCGACGCACGGTTGACATGCTGAACCTGGTCTACGCCCAGACGCGCGACGAGAAGGTCTACAGCGTGCTGTCGCGCCGTCTCAAGGACAAGTTCGACATCTTCGGCTCATTGCCCGATACCCTGGACGATGAGTGGATTGAGGACCAGGAGCGGATGGACGAGGAGCTCGACAAGTACATTGAGCGCCGCCAGGCCGCGAAGAATGCCTTCGAGATTCGTTATCAGACTCGGGAAAGCGTGGACCCCGGAAAGGAACGCTGGGAGTTGTGCTCGAAAGTGCTGGCCAGGACTGAACTGTTGGAGCGTCTCAACGAGGGGTGGTGAACTCCACGGCTGTCTTGCTATAGCAATTCAGCGGCTTGATTTGGGTTGACGGAGTTGACATAGCCCGCAATCCCCGCCTTCTGTAAGCCGTTGTCGGAGGAGCGGTAGGTTTCTGCAAACTGCTGAAGGCGGTGAGGAGCTACCGATAGGTCATTCGGCGACAGTTCGATGTTGAAGGCTGTAATCATGTTTGCAGGCCCTTCTGTTTTGTCTGAATGAAAGGCGAACCGGGCTTTTTTAGCCGCGTCCTCAAGCTGCGATTGAGCGTTGGTCAAATACTTGTCAGCATTGGACGAAACAATGATGTCGTCCATGTAAACACTAACGTGGATTCTCCGCTGCTCGCTCAATCGTTCGAGACAAGACCCAAGAGCGCTTTGTGCAAGGGCCAGTGACGCGAGGATAGGCGATTGGACAAATCCATAGGGCAGGATTACCTTGTTATCCTGCGTAGGATGCTTTACCGTGCTGGCGGTGGCAATTCGCCTCGCCTCGGTATAGTCGAACATCGACTTTAAGCACCGCGTCACTCTGCTACGCGTGACACTGCCGAAAAAATCTTGAATGTCCAGTCGAAGAAAAATTCGGCTCGCAGCATGTGAGCGCAGAGCGGCTACATGGCCACCAGAGCGAAGATGGAAGTAATACTCTGGGGGTTGCCACCTTTGTTCGATGACATTCTTGATACGTAGTCCCTCATTTTTTGATTCCTCTGTAGGAACAAAAATCCACTTACCAGGGGACCGCTCGTATTTGTGTTGCCACCGAATTTGCATTGTTTTTGGTAGTTGCGGCCCATGTACTCTAGGACTGCAATGGCGACATACGCAAGCGCAGTCACCATCTTAAATCCAGCGAGTACTAGGCGAGAAATATGAACTTTTTTCATATCAATCTCCTTTGACATAAACCTTGGCTAGCCTAGCGCAGCGCGCATGGGAATTCCGAACCAACCAGCAGCAACTATGAGTGTTTAGTTCAAGGTTGCACTGCAAAGTAAATCACTGAGTGACTATGTCAAAGGGTAAACGGGACAGCCCGCCTACTGCCAAGGTGCCTTGATGTTATCAGTTTGCTGTTCGAGTGTCTGAGCAGCAGGCAACCCAAACCGCAGAGCAAAGCGTTAAAATGAATTTGTGACGAATTCAAAAGACCAGCGTGGCGGCGCAAGACCAGGCGCGGGACGCAAAGCAGCGTTCGGTGAGCCTACGACCACGCTGCGCGTTCCGGTCAGCGCCAGGCCAGCCATCAGCGCCTTCCTCGACGCACTCAAGGCACCTGCTGCCAACCAAGAACAGCGCCTGCCAGCAGATGCCTGGCTTCCGGCCCAGAATGCGCCGAAGCTTGAGCTTCCGGTGGGCCTCTCGAAGGTACCTAACTTATGGACCGGGGCAGGTGTACCTTGGGTATGCTGGGACATACCCGGCTCATGACCCTATTCATGGGCATATAAGCTCTTTGACCATCGGTTCCGAGTTGTATTTGCGTGACCGTCTTCTGGTAACGACTTCTGGAGTTGTTGTTGGTAAGCTGGCCAAAGCAACGCAGGATTTTCCTGGAAGACAAGCAAAAGGAATCGTCAAGGGCATCATGGTGATGATGAAGTCCCAGTCAGACCCAGCGTTTCAAAATACGATTCAAACTGACAAGTGGGAGACTCCTCTGGTTGAGTTTGATTAAGATTAAAAGTAGGTACAAGCAACGAACACGGTGCTGTTAATTCTGATTAACAACCGCCATGTACAAGCGACCTGTGCTTTTCCTTTTCATGCGGAGTGAGCCTAAGTAATCACGCGGAACCATCGTGGAGTTGGCCTCTATGGGAAGATGCTCAAAAAAATTCCACATCGGTTCCACAGACTTACTTAGGATTAGTCAATTAGTCAGAATTACGAAAAAACCATTTAATAACCCACTGTTCAAAATTTTAGTGGGCAAATGGAGTTGTTACATTCTGCTAAAAGAACTCTTCAATAATTCCGACATTCTCTCTCCACCCTGGTTTGCAGTTAAAAAAGCATAATGCTTCTCTATAGTAACTGCCTTATCATAAAGCACAAGTGCTGCAGTCTTAAAGTCGCCTCCTGGAGCCTTGAGGATAGAGGTTGCCACTATATGCCTAAATGCATGACACCCAATTCCAGGGCACTTATAAAGATAGCGAGAAGTTAATTCTGAAACACGTTTACTCAAGTCAATCCATGGAACTGTTTTAACTTCCGATTGCGGCTTTTTATTTTTATAAGGTCCAGAATGAGAGGTAACAAAGAACAAATCACTATGTGCCCGCAATAATCTAGGACGATATATTCTCACATATCTCTCAATATCACCCCATGCTGACGAGTTGACTTGACACTCGTAATACTCTTGGGCACCAGCTGCGCCACGTGTATTTTTGAATTTGGTCTTATGGATTTTAATCCACCAAGAGCCGTCTGAACGCTGATGTAGCTCTCCACTATTATCCTCTCGCCAAGTCAAGTAAGCAAGGTTGCGGCGACGCAAAGGATTAGAGCACAGAATTTTTATAAGCACCATATCTCTCCCCCAAACTGCCTCAGCCATTGGATTTGAAATCGGCCTGTCTGCGCGCATTCTCTTAATCATATCAACCATTGCTTCCATAGGCTGAGGCAACTGGAGGATATGCATTATTGGCTCAAATGAATCCCGACTAATTTGCAACTCATCGTCATAAGCAGAAACCAAATCCTCTGTCAACTCAAAAGTCGCATCACACATTTCATCCCAGCTGACCCAACGATAATTCTCTGGCAATGTTTCAGAGAACTCAGGACACTGTCGCAAATAACCTGCTTTTGGTCTTACCAGCGAAGCAATGAAAGCCAGAAACTGAGTGGCACCGCGATTTCTTGACTTTAATCGCCCTTTCATCCAATCGAGATAGCCCTCTATAAATTCAGGGTGCGCGAGCCAAGCCAGTGTTTCCACTAGGTCAGTTTCCATACCCGCACCACCTTCTCTCTTATCCATTCTTAGCCAGCCTAGGTAAGATGATGTTTTCCCCCAATTCATTCTTGCGGAAGCAACTTCTAAAAAGTTAACTTCCCCAGTGACAGGGTCTTTAGTAGGCAAGAATGCCCACCAGTTTTTATCACTTGAATATGTTAATGGGCAAGGAGAAATTCTCCACTTACCTCTTCTAGTCCTTTTTTTCCCGTTCACCCGAACATTCAAAGCCCCATCCTTACCACCCAACGTAGAGGATGTTTTATACACAAGAAAGTCACTCCACTGCTTTCTCAATGGCGAACTTGCGCCTGGACTGAGGCGACGGAAATTACGCGTTACTTGGCTAATGATATTTCTATATTCAATAGGTGCTGACTCACCTACACCAGATTTAATGAGAACACCAAAGATTTTGGCTCCGGATATTTGGACCAAGCTATTTCTCTCGACAGCAAAGAAGCTCTCCAGACGCGATATATTTTTAACATTTGACGCACGCGGCATCTTGCCGTTCAACCATCCGTACAACATACCTTTAGGCACGCCACTTTGTTTTGCGACAAGAGCAATATTCTTTCCGCAAAACAAGCTCTTCAATGCCTCAACAAAAGGGGTATTTTTCTGTGAATCGATTGCTTGCATCGTGTCATATACAACAACCGCTTCCTTCCAGGGTCTGAACGCACATCGACTGTTCGATATTGCTCGACTTGACTTACCCTCGTCGCGCAATTTTGATAAGAATCTCTCCAATGCCTCAGGATGGCCCATTCGCATTTCACTACCCACCACATCATCAATGCTGAGGTTGTTGGCTGCCATGAATTTTCTCAAGGCGGTAGCTCGATTCGCTGCGGTTTGCTGGTTCAAGTCTTTTGTTAAGACTTGACGCTCTTGGTCTTCTAAGAGAGTTTTGTAGGTTAAACGCTGGGACAAGAATGTCTTCCTGACCGCTGAAACCCTCCTTTTCGCTGTCTGCGATGCAGTTATAGACGACGGAGTGCAATACCTGCGAATCTCATAACTCGTTGAATTTATTGATGTTTCTTCGGTCATGATGCACCACCCTTAAAATTTATAGGGGGTGCGAGTGCAGGTATGCTCTCGGGGGAGGACTTAGCGGAAAATTCGCTTCGCCTTATGTATAGGCAAAAATCTTCGCGACTAATAGGAATCCCAGCAGCCTGCTGAAGTTTTCACTGTAGAGAAACTTATAAGTAGGCTCGCATAACTATCGTGGAGGCTTCTTCGCTGAGAGCTACGCTCATAAATCTACATGATGGTTGCGCAGGCTTACTTACAACAACTCATGTTGTACAAGTGACTTTCGTCGCAATGACTGCCCGCACGCTATACAGCTAGAGGGCACAACTGGCCAAAGGCCATCTAAATCTCAAAACCTGCGGGTACGCCAATACCCGTCAAGGGTATGGCTCCGCGTATTTTTCATCACAAGGAGCTACAAATGAGCAATGAAACCACTTATCTGCCTTGGTCTGTCGGGCAGTTGCATCCGGAAATGCGTGCGAGTGGCTGCGAACACCTGTATGCGGTTTTCTCGGAATCGAAGATTGCACCGAACGTGAAGCAGACTGTCGCCGAGAATTTGACGGAAGCAGACGCCAACTTGGTCGTGAAAGCTGTAAATGCACACCAGCCGCTTGTGCAGCATTTGCGGGATACGGTTCAGCAGCTTGAGTCGATTTTGCGCAAGTACGAGCACAAGACGGTTGAAGAGTTCGCCGATGGCTACTATTCATCCGCGCTGGCTGTCTACAACAGTATGTTCGAGGCGCGGCAACTGCTCGCCACCTTCGACAATGATGCGGCTTGAACCTTCTCAACGAGGAACAGTCAATGTATCATGCGAACATGCAATCATGCGGCACTAAGGAGAACACGATGCACGCTATCAAAACAGTCGGAAAGAGCGGACAAATTTCGCTTGGCAAGGCTATGGCTGGTATGGGCTTCGTTATGCAAGAACTTCCCGGCGGTGACATCATGCTGAAGCGAGCGGTTGTTGTACCCATGAATGAACGGCTACTCGACCCGGCAGTACATGCTGAGTTAGAGGCTGCTCGTGAGTGGCGCAGAAACAACCCCGCAAAAGCAACCGACTTGGCTGCGCTAGCTGCCAAACTTGGCATTACTGAAGAATGAGCAACGACGACAAGGTGTTGTTAGACCTTAATGTGCCGTTGTTTCAGAAGAAGTTGTTTGAACTTGATGCCGGAGAGGTCAAAAAGGTATTCAAGACGTTTCAGAAACTTCAGATGCTAACGTGGAACGAGGTTTTCCGTGACCACGGCTTGAAGTGGGAACAGGTCAAAAACGAGCCAGGCACATTTACCATTCGGCTATCAAAATCGTATCGAGCTGTCGTCGAAAGGGATTCTGCGTTTATGCTATTTCAAACGCTGCATCTCGACCACGATGGAGCTTACGGTAAAAAATAGCATCAATCTCAA
>CAZBIN010000077.1:1827-12360 GCA_964491995.1 uncultured Orrella sp. | reverse complement strand
CGAGATCAATCTCAATTGCGGCTGCCCCTCAGAGCGGGTTCAAAAGGGGGCTTTCGGGGCGAGTCTGATGCGCGAGCAGGAACTAGTTGCCGACTGTATCAAAGCCATGCAAGACGCAGTGAGTGTGCCGGTGACGGTCAAACACCGGCTAGGTCTCGATGGCACAACAGATTACGGATTTGTGCGTGATTTTGTGGGCAAGCTGTTTGATGTGGGTTGCACAATTTTTATTGTGCATGCCCGCCACGCGATTCTGGGCGGTCTTTCTCCCAAAGAGAACCGGGAAATCCCTCCGTTGCAGTACGACATGGCCGCTCATCTGAAATCAGAATTCCCCGCTGCCCGGTTCATCCTGAATGGCGGACTCAACGAGCTTGACTCGTGTTTGCAAGAACTCAAGCGGTTTGACGGCGTCATGCTGGGGCGCGCTGCCTGGCACGACCCATCGATACTCGGTCGGCTCTCAGTCGCGATGGGTCACATCGATGAGACCTTGTCAGACGATGCGTTAATGGCTGCCATGACCGAGTATGCAGCAAGCCAGATCGAGAAAGGTGTGCCGCTGCGTGTAGTGGTCAAGCCCATGCTGGGCTGGGCGCAAGGTCGACGAGGTGCGCGTCAGTGGCGCCGAACGCTATCAGATAACAAGATTCTGGATCAGAACGATCCGGCGTTGATTGAACGAGCCTGGCATGTTCTGCGAGAGCAGCCGCAAACGACTGATGCCGTCTCGGCAAGCTAAGAGCGGCAGACTGATTTTTTGCGGGTTTTGCACGGCGAGGGTCTGTCAACCAGGCTATTGCTGAGTCGAAGGCGGCCCTGAGTCAGTCTCTGTCTCAAGAAAAGACCGTATGACGCTCTGGTAACCGGTTCGCGAGTCAGGCCACTTGAACTCAAATCCAGTTGAAAGCAACTTGCGGTTGGAAAGCCTTTTCTTGCCCATCATGGGCGAGGGGGGAGCGGCTTGTGGCGGCGCTGCTGCGATCTGGCGGGCTATATCCGTGTAAAGCTTGTCGAGAGCCAATGGATGGCTGTCAGTGCCAATAAAAACACCGTTCAGATGTCTGTCACGCAACAGATGAATAGCCGCCCGGGCGGCATCTTCGATGTGAATGCGATTAGCCCAGTATCCGGGTTGATCAGGAATCCGGGTTGTTCCTTGCCTGAGTCCGCGCAGGAGTTGCGTGCGACCGGGTCCGTAAATGCCCGAAAGACGCAGGACGACGGAGTCGGGTGCACGTTGCAATAGCATCTGTTCAGCTGCAAGCATGACTTTGCCGTTGAATCGCGCGGGATGCGTGGGCGAGGACTCATCAACCACGCCTTCGATTTCCCGACCATAGACGGCTGTGGATGACACAAACAGCACCTTCGGTCTGACCGCTTGCTCGTCGAGCTTGTCCAGGAGGTTGCTCAGTCCTTCAAAATAAGTTCTCTGGTAAGCCTGTTCTGTCGAAGTATCCGCTGTTGCGCAATAAACGACATGTGAAATGTCACTGGGTATGGTTGCCAGACTTGCAGGCTCTGTCAGATCGGCGATGACTGCCTTGACGCTAATCGGTAAATCAGTGTTCAGGCGCCGTCTGAGTGCCAGGATCGTGCCTTGAAATGGTGTCGGATCGTTTTGCAACGCCAACGCAATCTGGCGACCCAGATCTCCAAATCCTGCAATCAGTATGTTCATTTGAGACTCCCGTCTATCCTGGCTTTCCTGCTGTCATCAGTGCCAGCCACAGGGGCGCAAATGTCGCCATCTTTTGTGGGTTGCGCCAGCACCTCAAGCGGGGGATCAAATGTCGGCACAAAAAAGCGATCACGCAGGGCCGGCAGACCGATCCGGTCAATGATGGCATTGAGCCGCTGTGCTGCCTGTCGCTGCGGGCCGCCTTTACGCTGCGCGATGATCAGTTCATTTTTCATGGCATGCTCCCACCCGACCAACTCTGTGACTTTGACCTGATATCCGTGCGCCTCGAGTTGCAGGCAGCGAAGGGTGTTGGTCAGATGGCTGCCAAACTCTCGGGTGTGTAGAGGACGCCGCCAAAGCTCGGAAAGCGGGTCAGAATCGTAAGGGCGTTTGGATTGACGCAACAGGCTTGCCACCTCCGCCTGGCAGCAAGGCACAAGTACCATGAACCGGGCTTGTCGGTTAAGACCAAACTGAATGGCATCGTCCGTCGCCGTATCGCACGCATGAAGCGCGGTCACCATTTCAACCTGGGCAGGCACTTGATCACTTTCGATGGATTCTTGTGCCGTGAGCGCGAGAAATGTCATCTGGTCAAAGCCAGCCTGGTGTGCAAGCGCCTTTGACGTATCGACCAGATCGCTGCGGCGCTCAATGCCGATCACACGAGCATGGGGCGCATGCTTGCGCAAAAAAAGATCAGTCAGTATGAAGCCCAGATAGGATTTTCCTGCGCCGTGATCCACCAGCGTCCAGGATTCACTGGATTCTGTGAGCTCCTTGAGCGCGGGCTCAATGAACTGAAAGAGGTGATTAACCTGCTTGAGTTTACGCCGACTGTCCTGATTGATGTGACCGTCTCGAGTTGCGATGTGCAGGGCTTTGAGCAAATCCAGTGACTGACCGGGCGCAAGTGCTGCGATTGATGCGTCAGCGGATTGATGGGCTTTTGTTTTTGTGTTCAATGGTGTGTCCAGTGGTGGCTCACAGAGCTTTATTGCATCGTATAAGGGATCGCGCAACCGGTGCGTCAGGCGGGCCGGTCACCGAGCTGGCGTCATGATGATGCAAGGAATTTTAGTGCGTCGCCGGAATTCGGGGGTGAGGCTATGGCTTCTCAAGGCTCGGCAGAGTGAGTCTGTCAGTATCAGCTGGATAGAGAACCCATGGCTTGAGTGTATCCCCGGTCAGCTTGAGCCAGACGCCATGCCCACTGGCTGGAAATATGTTAACCAGGTCAGTGATGTTGACCTGATGGGAAATCATCAGATAGGGACCGGCAGTGGGATCCAGAGCCGTGATGAACTGTCGCAGTGCTTCGTTTTGCGCTCGAGCATCGCCTCGGTCACGAAAGGTTGAATTCAGTAGCGAGAGTTCGATGACTTCCAGGGGATGTGTAGCATCTGACCTGTTTTCGGTGGAGGGCTCGAGACTGGATCCGTTGCTGCCCGCGAGCGCAGACGTTGGGGTGGATAACGTGTTAGCGATGATCTGCGCGGTCTCCATCGTCCTGCACCACTGGCTCGACCAGATCTGTTTTGGAATGAAGCCAAGACTGACCAGCGTCAGCCCGATCTTGCGCGACTGTGCTTTGCCAACATCATCGAGGTTTCGCTGGGTTGTGCAATTGCGCAACTGAAAAACACCTGGGTCACCAACGCCCGGTGCGGTTGCATGGCGCAGAAGTAACACCAGCGCAGGATCTGCGATCGCTGCTGATGGCGGTGCGATTGACATGGGTGCATTTGGTGAAGCGCCCGCAGGGGTTGTTTTGGCGGCTACCCCGATCACCATTAGCGCGCCCAGGAGCATGCTACGAAGTCGTCTCAAGCGACCTTGCGTGCGCTGCCCAAAGGAAGGAACCCATCTTCTCGGCTTCTCAACGGGAGCGGATAGGGTGCCTGAGGCGCTCATCAGGTGCGCCTTGATCTGGCTAGCTGTGTCAGTTTGAGGATTCGCGGCGGGCATCAGTATTCCTTTCGAATTCTTGAGACTCGTCGTTGGATGCTTTTCTGTGTCAATCGTTCTCGAGATCCGCTCTTGTAATGGCTGCAATGGCTTCGCTACGCCAAATCTCGAGGCGCGGACGGATGGGGGCGAGCCTGTGCTTGCACAAAAACTCCTGTTGTCCGCTGTCGAATAGCCATCGACGCGACACACATTGCCGTGCGCGCATGTGCTCGAGCCGTTACACTAGCGGCAAGGTTATTTTGAGGGTGCTGGCAGCATCTACACCATGTCTGATGTGATTGCGCTCGTTTTTGATTTTGATGACACGCTTGCGCCGGACAGTACGTCGGGGTTTCTCGCTGACCTTGGCGTCGATGTGAGAGAGTTTTGGGCTACCCAGGTTGACCCTTTGATTGCTGGTGGCTGGGATCCGGTACCTGCCTATCTTTATGCCATGATCGAGTTGTCGCGAAGTGGCAAGTACGGACCTATCACGGCACAGCGTCTTCAGGAGTGGGGTTCCCGCCTTCCCTTGCACGACGGTGTCGAGTCCGTATTCAGAAGGCTCAGGGAACAGGTTCGACAGGCGCATCCCCAGGTGCAGCTTGAGTTCTATCTGATCTCCAGCGGTATTGGTGATGTTGTCCGTCACACCCGTATTGCACATGAATTCACGCAGATCTGGGCCTCGGAGTTTTCTTATGGTGCCGATGGGGGTCTCACCTTTGCCCGCCGGATTGTCAGTTTTACTGACAAGACCCGTTATCTGTTTCATATCCAGAAAGGAATCATCGGTCCTCAGTACGATGGCAAGCCATTTGAGGTCAATCGCAAGATCCCGGAGGATCGACTGCGAGTGCCGTTTGACCAGATGGTGTTTGTGGGTGATGGTTATACGGATATTCCTTGTTTTTCTCTGGTCAGAAGATCGGGTGGAGTAGCCTTCGGGGTCTGGGATCCGCGTCATCGGGATAAACGCAGTCGAGCCTGGGGCTTCATCGAGGATGGCAGGGTTTCGAATTTGAATCAGGCCAGATTTGATGAAGAGGCGGAGCTTTATCAGTGGCTCGAAGAGGCGTTGACCAGCCTCGCGTCGCGCATCTCTGTCAAATCCCGAATGTATCGTGGCTGAGCGACGCGACTCATGATCAGCCTGGATGATTCGCACTATATGCGTCTGGCCATGGAGCAGGCCGGGATTGCGCAACGTGCCGGCGAAGTTCCTGTGGGCGCTGTCATTGTCGATGACCAGGGTAGCGTCCTTGCGCAAGGCTCCAACGCTGTACTCACGTTAAGCGACCCGACAGCACACGCGGAAATTGTGGCTTTAAGACGGGCAGGGCAGTTGCTTGGTAATTACCGCCTGCCGGGACTGTCGGTTTACGTCACGCTTGAGCCTTGCGCCATGTGTCTGGGCGCTTTGTTTCATGCCAGAGTAAGTCGGGTGATCTATGGTGCGCCTGATCCCAAGACAGGGGCTTGTGGCGGGCGGATCGATCTGACAGTTCCAGGTCTTATCAATCATCATTGTACGGTCGAGGGTGGTTTGCTGGCTCAGGAGTGCGGCCAGATCCTTACCGGGTTTTTCAGAGATAGAAGGCTTGCACAGGCCACTGCCAAGGCAAGTCAGAACAAGGTAAATCATGAGCAAGAAAAATAGAAAGAACCGCAGCGAGTATCTGGCGGACCAGACTGACCTGCGACAAGGTGATAAAAAGCTCAGCGAATCAAACGCAGACGGTGACGATGCGGGTATCTCTGCAGAAACAGAGACTTTGTGTAGGCATGATCATGGTTGCGAACACCCGCATGATCCCAAGACAGCCATCGGCGTGTATGTGATTTCTGGTTCTGGCGCCGTTGCGGGCGCCGAGCGCCTGGAACTTGGCGCAAGGAATTTGCGCAAGCTGGGTTTTAAAGTCAAGCTGGACAAGCATGCGGCGGTGCAAGACAGTCGGTTTGCTGGCACGGATACCCAGCGGCTGGCTGCCATCCGCAGAAGCATCGAACAACCTCATCCGGTCGTGATGGCTTCGCGAGGGGGCTATGGTATGACGCGACTTTTGCCGCATATCGACTGGAAAGCAGTTGCTCGCAGTGGCAAGCGGTTTGTGGGGCACAGCGATTTCACGGCTTTCAACCTGGCACTTTTAGCAAAAACCGGTGCGGTGAGTTACTCAGGTCCCAATGCATCGACTGACTTCGGGGTGGCCAAGCCCAATAGTCTGACTTCGGATCTGTTTGTTGAAGTGATGCGCGACGAGCTGGAGATCCTGAGTTTTGAAAGCCCGCAAGGCGATGCGTTTGATGGTCGGGGGGTTCTCTGGGGGGGTAACCTGGCGATGCTGGTGTCGTTGCTGGGAACACCGTACTTTCCAAAGATCCGTAAAGGTATCCTGTTTGTTGAAGACGTCAACGAGCATCCCTACCGGGTGGAACGTATGCTCTTGCAATTGCTGCAGGCAGGCGTGCTGGGGCGTCAGAAAGCACTGCTTATGGGTCATTTCACGGGTTATCGCCTGGCTGAGCACGACCGGGGTTATGACATGCCACAAGTCATCGAGCACATCAGGAAAGTGGCTGGCATTCCGGTGATTACTGGTCTGCCATATGGTCACACGCCTGTCAAAGCAACCTTGCCAATCGGCGCCCGAGTTGGTCTTGCTACAGAAGATGGCATGGGATATCTGGTGCTGCAGGAGCACTGAGCCGTGAGTGTCTTGGCACATCGTACAATTCGCGCATGATCATTCTTGGTTTTGAAAGCTCGTGTGACGAAACTGGCGTCGCACTCGTATGCACCCAGCGGGGTGTGCTCGCGCATGCATTACACACAC
The DNA here is from genome assembly GCA_964491995.1 of uncultured Orrella sp. GTDB lineage: Bacteria > Pseudomonadota > Gammaproteobacteria > Burkholderiales > Burkholderiaceae_B > Algicoccus. The sequence continues at coordinate 5,886 of CAZBIN010000077.1, read as the reverse complement.
AAATTGCGATGCATGCTGCTTACGGTGGCGTGGTGCCAGAGCTGGCGTCGCGCGATCACGTGCGTCGTGTCATCCCTCTGACCCGGCAAGTGCTCGATAAAGCGGGAGTTAGCCTTGCCCAGGTCGACGCAGTTGCCTACACGGCGGGGCCAGGTCTTGCCGGTGCGTTACTGGTGGGTGCCGGCGTGGCCCAGTCCATCGCGTGGTCTTTGGCAAAGCCGGCGTTTGCCATTCATCATCTTGAAGGGCATCTTCTCTCGCCTCGGCTGGCGGACCCACGACCTGAGTTTCCGTTTGTCGCATTGCTTGTCTCGGGAGGCCACACTCAGCTGATGCAGGTCAGAGGGGTGGGAGACTATGCGATGCTTGGTGAAACGCTGGATGATGCGGCGGGCGAGGCGTTTGATAAAACTGCCAAATTGATAGGTCTGGGCTATCCGGGAGGACCCGCATTGTCGCGTCTGGCAGAGACCGGCAATCCGCTACGATTTGATCTCCCACGTCCGTTGCTCAATCGTGAAGGGCTGGATTTCAGCTTTAGTGGTCTTAAAACCGCTGTGATGCAGAAAGTCAAAGCATTGGGCGGGTTGGAGAACCTGTCTGAACAGGACAAGGCAGACCTCGCAGCCAGTACCCAGGCGGCGATTGTGGACGTACTGGTGGCCAAATCTTTACTGGCACTGCGTCAGACCCGCTCGCGGCGTCTGGTGGTGGCGGGTGGGGTCGGGGCCAACCAGCGTTTACGGTCCCAACTGCTGGAGCAAACCCAAAAGCGGGGTGTTTCAGTTTTTTTTCCACCGCTTGAACTGTGTACTGATAATGGCGCCATGATCGCCTACGCAGCCGCAGAGAGGGTCAACGCCGGGTTACTCAAGATCGATAGTCCTGGGGATGTGTTTGACGTCAGACCTCGCTGGCCTCTGGACGACATTGCTCCTCAGAGATCGCCCGTCTGACAATCCCGCAATTCTTGGAGCCCCCTGGGGCTCAGGGCTACCCTTCGAATCTCATGTTGCCGCGAAACTCACTGCCATGTCGCATCATTTGCTTTGTGATCGCTCTGCGGTTGTGCGGACAGATTTTAGGTCGGATGGATGGTTTGGCCGGCTGTTGCCTGTCTCAACGGATTTCTTTCCAAGACGAGGCTCGGTTCCTTTGATGATGCGGCTCAGATTGGCACGATGGCGGTAAAGGAGCATCAGACTCATGAAAGCGATGGCCAGCGTGAGCGAGGCCTGTGCGCTCCAGAGGGTGCCTGAGGCGATGATGTAATAGAACGGCGCGAACAGCGCCGAGGCAATCGCAGCCAGAGACGAAATCCGAAAGAAATACACCACAATGACCCACGTCAACATGGCTGCCAGCCCGAGCCAGCCCGATATCGCAAGCAGGACCCCCAGTGCGGTGGCAACGCCTTTGCCGCCCTTGAAGCCGAGAAATATGGGGTAGAGATGGCCGAGAAATACAGCCACACACACGGCTGCCAGTGTCCAGGGGCCAGCCTGGTATTGAATGGCCAGCCAAACAGCAAACCACCCCTTGAATCCGTCTCCCAGTAACGTCAGCAGTGCTGCGCCCTTGCTGCCTGAACGAAGAACGTTGGTCGCACCGGGGTTCCCGGAGCCGTAGGATCGAGGATCCTTCAAGCCAAACAGTTTGCTGGAAATGATTGCGAAGGGTACAGATCCCAGAAGATAGGCGGCTATCAGGGCCAGCAGGCCGAGCAATGGATTGTCAAGCATTATCATGTTGTAAGGTAGCAAGGTTAGGGCAGCATGGAAATCGAAAGTGAGCGCGAGCACCCCGGATCCGTGTCGGGATTCAAAAGGGCGGATCTGAATCTTTTTGCGCATTGTTATCTTCAGGTATGAGTGTAACGAGTCGCAAGCTATGTTGGGGTGAGGTCGGTTCGGGGTTTTCTTGAACGCCACAGGTTTGCTTTGCAGCGTTTTCGGCAGTGACGGGGCTCAATGGCCGGTCGAGTCGGTGGCTGCAGCGCAAAGACATCAGAATGCGGCGCTACAATCAAACACTTCAGTCAGGTTGAGTGCACACAGCAATGAGAATCCTTGTTTCCAACGATGATGGCTATACAGCACCGGGTATCGAGATGTTGTACGACATGCTCAAACCGTATGCGGATCTGACAGTGGTAGCCCCTGAGGTTAACCACAGTGGTGCGTCAAACTCTCTGACCCTCAACCGTCCCCTGCAGGTGCGTCGATCGAGCAACGGATTCTATGTTGTGAACGGTACACCGTCTGATTGCGTGCACATTGCGTTGACGGGCATGCTGGACTTCAAACCTGATCTGGTTGTGTCGGGCATCAACAATGGCGCGAATATGGGTGAGGATACGCTCTATTCAGGAACGGTTGCAGCGGCAATTGAAGGTCATCTTTTCGGGGTTCCCGCAATCGCCTTTTCTCTTGTAGAGAGGGGATGGGGTCACCTTGACGCGGCAGGTCGTGTGGCGCGCGACTTGACGCTGCGATTTATGGAGAATCCGCCCGCCACTAATGTGCTGCTTAACGTGAATATTCCATCATGTCCTTTTGATGCTCTTGAAGGCTCTTCGGTGACACGTCTTGGCAAACGGCACGCCTCTCAGCCGGTGATTCCCGCTTTGAATCCTGGAGGTGAAACTGTCTACTGGATTGGTGCAGCAGGTGAGGCGCAGGACAGTTCGCCAGGCACGGACTTCAATGCCATTAACAATCGCAAAGTTTCGATTACGCCGTTGCGTCTGGATTTGACCCATGATCTGCAAATGTCTGCAGTCGAAAGATGGTTGGGTCATGACACGTAAATCCCTGTTTGAACCACTGAGCGGTATAAAGGCATCGAACAGCAACACACGGATTGTGTTGCCAGGGCAGTCTGGGGGCGTGACGTCCCGGGCAGGCTCAGGTAAAGTCCCTCTTGTGCAGTCGGGTTCCTCGGACAATCTAGGAATGACGTCCGAGCGGCTTCGTCACAAGATGGTAGAGCGGTTAAGAGAGAAGGGCATCACTGATGAGCAAGTGCTCAAAGCGATGGCTTCTGTGCCCCGGCATGTTTTTGTTGATGAGGCCTTAGCCAGTCGCGCCTATGAAGATGCAGCGTTGCCTATCGGTCATGCGCAGACCATTTCGCAACCCTGGGTCGTCGCGCATATGCTTGCTCATTTGCGAGAGGGCGGACGGCTAGGTAAAGTTTTAGAGGTGGGTACGGGCTGCGGTTATCAGGCAGCAGTGCTGGCTCATTTGTTTCGGCAAGTATGTTCGGTCGAGAGGGTGCGACCGTTGTACGATATGGCAAGGAGTCGTTTGGCCAATCTCGGTCTTCGCAATGTTCATCTGCTGTACGGTGATGGCATGTTGGGCTGGAAAGCACATGCTCCGTTTGATGCGATCGTGGTTGCAGCGGCTGGTATCGAGATTCCACACTCGCTGCTTGAGCAACTTAGTATCGGTGGAAGGCTGATTGCGCCAGAAGGACAAACCAACCAGCGTCTGGTTTTGATTATTCGACAGGACGAGCAACGCTGGTCAAGGCAGGATTTGGAGGCTGTTCGGTTCGTACCGCTCAAGCCTGGAGTGCAAACATGAGCGAAAGTGAAATTTTCAGGAGAGTTGGATGAGTGAAGTCCGCGCATTGACGTTTACGCACCTCGATACGTCGCGCGTTGGTCGCTACAGCCTTGGTCGGTTGAGTCGGATCCTGGGTGTCGTTACGGTATTGATACTTTCGGGTTGTGCCGGTACCGGTCCGTTTTCTCCAGTGACTGATTTAAACTCGGGTGCAGGGGGGGCGACTTACACGGTCAAGCCCGGTGATACGTTGAACTCAATCGCGCGCCAGACTGGGGTGGGTGTGGACAGACTGACCGAACTCAACGGAATTTCGAATCCGGGTCTGATTCGGGTGGGCCAGCGACTTCGTCTGGGCGAGGGCTCGTCAATGGTTAGCGACTCCGGCTCAGGGGTATCGTCCGGTGCGGTATCGACTGGACCGCAGCCGGTCACCCGTGCGGCTGATGCGAACGCGCTTAACATGATCTGGCCGGCCAAAGGCTCG
>CAZBIN010000077.1:0-1817 GCA_964491995.1 uncultured Orrella sp. | reverse complement strand
TGCGTTTTACCTCAGAAACCAAAGGTATCGACATCTCTGGCACGGTAGGGGACCCAGTGGTTGCTGCCGCTTCGGGCAAGGTTGTTTACGCGGGCAACGGGGTGCGTGGTCTGGGTAATCTGGTCATCCTGGATCACGGCAGCGGCTTTATCACGGCATACGCACACAACGAGCGTCTGATGGTTAAAGCGGGAGATGCCGTCACGAAGGGCAGTCAAGTGGCAGCTCTGGGTCAAACTGACACCACGTCGCCGAGACTGCACTTTGAGGTCCGGCGCAACGGGACTCCGGTTGATCCACTTCGCTACTTGCCCGAGTCGCAGCCTTAAGGCAACGAAGGGACAGTGTAAAGTATGACTCCCGTACTGGTATTCGATCTGGAAACCATTCCAGATGCGGCTGGGCTGCGTGCGCTCAACGGCTGGGGCGATCTTGATGACAATCAGGTGGTCGAGCGAGCGCTGCAAGAGCGGCATGAGAAAACAGGCAACAATTTTCTGCCGCTGCACTTGCACCAGATCGCTGTGATCGGCTGTGTGTTTCGCGACGACAAAGGACTGCAGGTCAAATGTCTGGGACAGGCGGATGACTCGGAGAAGACCCTGATTCAGCAGTTCTACAAAACCGTCGATCACTACACGCCGCAATTGGTGAGCTGGAACGGATCGGGTTTTGATCTGCCTGTCCTGCATTACCGCAGCCTGATTCACGGGGTTACAGCCACGCGATACTGGGATACCGGCCAGGACGATCGCGACTTCAAGTACAACAATTATCAGAGTCGGTACCACGAGCGCCATCTGGATTTGATGGATGTGCTCGCAAAGCACAACGCAAGAGCCAATGCACCGCTTGACGAGTTGGCAAAGCTTTGCGGATTCCCCGGAAAACTTGGTATGGATGGCAGCCAGGTCTGGCCTGCGTGGCGCGATGGCAGAGCCGATGAAGTTCGAGCCTATTGTGAAACTGATGTGATCAACACCTGGCTCATGCTGTGCCGGTTTCGATTGATTCGTGGCGACTGGAGTTTGCAAGCCTACGAGCAGGAAGTCGATCTTGTGCGCAACCATCTCGAGTCGATTGATGCGCCTCACTGGAAAGAATATTTACAAGCTTGGAGCAAGGTTCAATGAGGGCGGCAGCACCGGAAGTGACGGTCAAAATCGAATCGCTCGATCATGATGCAAGGGGCGTCGGGCGCATTGACGGCAAGGTTGTGTTTGTGGATGACGCGCTGCCGGGCGAAACTGTGCTGGCCCAGGTCTATCGCAAGAAGCCTTCCTACAGCATGGCCAGAACCGTCGAGGTGCAGCGCGCATCCTGGATGAGAGTTGCACCCAGGTGCACGCACTATGGTGTGTGTGGGGGCTGTTCCATGCAACACCTTGACCCCGTCGCTCAGGTGGCCGTCAAGCAGCGCCTGCTTGAGGATGCCTTCAAGCACATCGGTGGTCTTTCTCCACAACAGATGTTTGCGCCTATTCAGGGCCCTTTCTGGGGCTATCGCTTTCGTGCCCGTCTGACAGTTCGCTACGTGGCTCGCAAAGGCAGCGTGCTGGTTGGCTTTCATGAAAGAAAAAGCAGCTTTGTGGCCGATATGGACAGCTGTGAGGTGTTGCCCAAGCGTGTGAGTGATTTGCTGGTACCTCTTCGTCGTCTCATCGAGTCCATGAGCATAACGGAGCGCCTGCCGCAGATCGAAGTGGCCGTTGGCAATGACGTCGTGGCACTGGTGTTGCGCCATCTCGAGCCGTTGACAGAGGCAGATAGAACCTTGCTCAGCGAGTTCTCCAGAACCCATGACGTTCAGTGGTGGC
>CAZBIN010000076.1:0-12370 GCA_964491995.1 uncultured Orrella sp. | reverse complement strand
AGCATCGGGCTTCTCTGGTGCAGGTGCAAGGCGTCGAGACGATCATGCAGGCTTTTGAAGATGGGCATGGTGTGCTGGTGCTGACAGGACATTTCGGTAATTTTGAGGTGTCAACAGTTTCAGGTATCGAGCATTTTCCGCTGGCCAAGGGACGTATCCACTTTTTGAGACGCCCCATCAAACCCAAATGGCTCAGTGACTTTTTGACACGACGTTTCAATCAGGCTGGCTTCGGAGTGATTGGCCGTCGAGGTTCACTCGATGAGATTGTGACCCGCCTTGAAGCCGGCGATGCCATTGTGTTTCCGTTTGACCAGTATGCCCACAAGCCAGATGGCATTGCCGTGCCGCTATTCGGAGTTGCTGCGGGGACATACAAGAGCATGGCTGTCATTGCGATGGCAACCGGTGCGCCTGTGATTCCAGGTTCATCATGGCGAGAGGCTGACGGAACACATGTGTTGCGGTTTTGGCCACCGCTCAAGCCAGTTCAGGACGATGATGTCGGGCGCGAAATCGCGCTCAACACACAGTCGTATAACCACGCGCTGGAGCGTCTGATTCTGCGTAAACCTGCCCAGTGGTGGTGGGTGCACAGGCGCTGGAAAAACGCGCCTGACCCAACGTAACGTTGCTTGCCTGATAGGTGGCTGCTGAGCCGGAATCAATTTGCTGGAACGATTTTGCTCAGCGTCAGGCTCGCAGTTGATCCGGATCAGTTGCTTTTTGTTTGTTCATGCTGGTTGTAGAGGAACCCACCCAGCGTTCCGACCGCGGCTCCACCGATAGCACCCCAGATTGCGCTTCCGCCAGCCAGAGCGGTGATCCCGGCACCTGCTGCAGCACCAATCGCGCCACCCGAGAGTTCACGTTGCTGAGCCGTTGTCATGTTTGAGCAGCCGCTGAGTGCGAAAACCGCCACCAGCGGCAGCGCGACCAAGGTCTTTTTCAAGGTTGTCATGATTTTGTTCCGTATGTGATTCGTTGATTGTGTTTTCAGGATTTGCATGGATAGGCGCCGGCCAGATATCTGAGCAACGTATCAGCGGCTGATTTTTCAGCAAACTGTGGATTCTTGGCGCTCCAGGCGATGAAATCGGCCATGACCTGATCACGTTTTGGGCGTTTGTCTTTGAAGCAGATAAAGTCCGGGCTGCGCTTCGGATGGCGACTCATGACATAAGTCTCGTACACACCTTGACCAAATCCATGACAAAACGCCTGATCCGCTGCACTGGTTGTTGCTGTGCACGCCTTGATCAACGTTTGTGTCGTGGTCACGCTGGGAATGTTTTGTGCTTGAGCAGCACCGACGGCCAGAACGGCCAGGCTTGCGGCAAGAATTGCTTTTCTCATGTCGATCTCCAAAAGGGACGATTTCGATTCTATACAGGTTGCAGCTTGCTGCAAAAGATTATTTTCGATGGGTTGATCCAGCTTAATAGAACATGACATTTGGCGTGGCTGCTGGCTGGGTGGCATGTTGCGTGTGAGGCGTGGTGAGTATCCCTTCAGTTCCTCGGTGGCGCATCCTGGGCAGAGACCACTCATGCAAGAATCAAAGCGTGTTTTTCGGTGAAATATACATGCAGGCAAGCCGTGGTTCGGGCTTGTTTAACTGACGCATGCATTTGCTGATTTTGGGCACAAAAAAACCAGACGGAAATACGTCTGGTTCTTGAGATCAGGTGCAGTGGCAAGCGCAGGTTACCCAAACGGCACTGCACCTGGTACTTGTGTCTTGCCTGACCGCACAGTGACTGATCAGCCTGCTTTTTTGACCCAGAGATTACACCAGCCATTTGACGCGACCAGCTTGCCCGGGAACACGGAACAGGCGCCTGCTTCAGGACTCTTGGCAGTGTACAGCGCACAGTTGTTGCATAGTTGATCGGGCTTGTGTTTCGGGAACTTGGCGCTATCCACGCTCTTCGCGTCTGCCTTGTAACCAAGCGCAGAGGCCTGAGGATCTGTCTCCGCAACCATCGGTTGCGCATAGGCAACTTTTGCAGTCGCCAGTGTGGCTACACTGGCAGCAGAAATCATCATGAACTGACGACGACTTGACTTCATTTGGCTCTTCTCCAGAAAGCTGGACTGAATCAGGATAGATTCATGTCCTGCAACGCCTGTTATTTTAAGTCAGTCTGTCTTTTGATCTTCAATTCATATTGTTTGTAAGCGTTCAAATGGTTGATTTATATCAAGCGCGTGTGTTTTTCTCTGTGCCGTCGGAATGTTTCCCATGTACTATCGAAAAATTTTATTTTGATTGAGAATCATTCCTTTTACCTGAGGGCGACTCATTGAAACCGGTCAGAAGGTTTCCCGTTTTGCTGTGGGCCGGACCCGTGTTTGTTCTGGTCTGGAGTACCGGCTTTATTGTGGCACGGTATGGAATGCCTTACACCGATCCGATGACGTTTCTGACGATGCGGTTTGCCGGTGTTCTGGTCATTATGGTCCCGCTGGCAATCTGGTGGAGAGTCAAATGGCCCACCGTATCGCAGATGATGCACATTGCCATTGCCGGACTGCTGATGCATGTCGGGTATCTGGGCGGTGTGTGGACGGCCATCAAGCTCGGCATGCCCGCTGGTTTGTCGGCTTTGATTGTGGGTCTTCAGCCGGTGCTGACGGCAGTTCTTGTTGCAAGCGTGTCGGAGCATGTGTCAAAGCGGCAGTGGTCCGGCCTCTGTCTGGGTTTGCTCGGTGTTGTGATTGTGCTGTCGGACAAGATGGCACTCGATGGCGTCACCGGGTTGAGCACCGTGCTGTGTTTTGTGGCGCTGGTGTCATTCACGGCTGGCACTCTCTATCAAAAGCGCTTCTGTCCGTTGTTCGATCTGCGAGCGGCAAGCATGATCCAGTATGGAGCCAGTGGGGTCGTCACGGGTGTCTTGATGCTGCTATTTGAGCCGATGCAGGTTCAATGGTCGGCCCAGGTTGTGGGTGCCTTGCTATGGAGCATCCTGCCACTGTCGATCGGTGCCATGAGCTTGTGGTTTGTCTTGCTGAGAAATGGCGCAGCCACAAGAGTGAGCAGCCTCATGTATCTGACCCCGCCGACGACGGCAGTCATGGCCTGGTTACTGTTCGGTGAGGCACTGACTTTCTGGGTGATTCTGGGTACCGTGGTGACGGTTGCCGGTGTCTGGCTGGTGACACAGACCCGTCGTGGCTAATTGCCACGGGGGGCATATCGCTCAGGTTTGCGCCTTGTCCTTTGACAAAGGCTATGGTTTGATGTTCGCCGATTGATAGAATGCTTCGCATCCATTGGTGTCGAATCTAGAAACAGGAACCACTCGATATGCAAACCAGGCTTGCGCTGGAAGGTGTGACAGTTGTAGAACTTTGCAACGTGGCGGCGGGACCCTTTTGCGGGATGTTGCTCGCAGACATGGGGGCCAACGTAATCAAGGTGGAGAATCCTGATGGCGGGGATACTTTGCGCAGCTGGCCACCGATTTCAGACGGATTTAGCGAGAACTTTGCCTCGCTCAACCGCAATAAGCGTTCTGTGACGCTGGACTTGAAAAACCCTGCTGACCTGCAGAAGTTTCGCACCTTGATGGCACAGGCTGACGTGTTGATCGAGAACAACCGGCCTGGTGTGATGCAGCGGCTTGGTATTGGTTTTGACGAGTTGCGTCTGATCAATCCGAGGCTTGTGATGGCCTCTATTTCCGCATACGGTCAAACCGGACCCCGATCAAAAGAGGGTGGATTTGATCTGACAGTTCAGGCCATGAGCGGCATTATGAGTATTACCGGAGAGCCCGGGAGACCGCCGGTTAAATGCGGGGTTCCCCTGGCAGATTTCTCGGCAGGTCTTTACGCAGCCTACTCGGTCGTTTGTGCCTTGAGACAGGTCGAAAAAAGTGGGCAGGCCGTGCACATCGATGTGCCGATGCTGGGTGCCACACTGGGTATTGCTGCCTTGCAGACATCGGAGTTTTTCGGGAGTGGTAAGGATCCCGTGCCGCTTGGCTCCGCCCATCCCCGTAACGCGCCGTATCAGGCGTTTCAATGCAAAGACGGGTATTTCGGGATGGCCGCTGGCAACAACGCCCTCTGGCTCTCGGTTTGCAAGGTCGTCGATATGCCGCAGCTTGCGCAAGATCCGCGGTTTCAGTCGACTTTGCTCAGGGCCGCCAATCAGGATGCATTGCGTGAGATTCTTGAGGCAGAGTTCATGCGTGAAGACGCGGATGTATGGCTCGAGCGTTTCCGCGGCGCAGGGGTGCCTTGTGCGCCCATTAACAGTTATTCCCAGGTTCTTCAGGATCCGCAAGTTGAGCATATGCAGTGGGTTCAACCGATTGATCTGCCCAACGGAGTCAAGACCAGAACCTTTGGTTCACCCGTGCGCTTTAACGGTCAGGCCGCGCCGATCCGGCGACGACCACCTGCACTGGGTGAGCACAACGAGGAGGTGTTTACGGGCCTTGGCGATCAGTTGGGCATCAACCCTGATGCCAGGGCAGACAAAACATGAACGAAGTGCTCAAGGAAGACGTCCAGCACGGACACTGGACGCTGACACTCAACCGGCCTGACAAGCGCAATGCGCTCAATGCGGAGTTGGTGGAGGCGCTCATGGATGCACTGGACCGTGCTCATGCGAGTCGTGCCCATTCACTGGTTCTGCAAGGTGAGGGCAAGTGCTTCTGTGCAGGTTTTGATTTTTCGGGGTTCGAGCAAGCCAGCGAAGGTGACCTGCTGTGGCGTTTTGTGCGAATCGAGCAGTTACTTGAGGCCTTGTATTCCAGTCCAATCGCAACGCTGGCGTACGCACATGGCAAGAATTTTGGCGCAGGTGTTGACTTGATGATGTCCTGCCAACGGCGCATCGCCAGTCAGGATGCCACCTTCAGAATGCCGGGACTCAAGTTTGGTCTTGTACTTGGCACTCGCCGACTTGCCTCGCGTATTGGCGCTGACGCGGCCCGTACGATTCAGGAAGTTGCCGCAACACTGTCTGCCCACCAAGCCTTGCAGGCCGGAGTTGTGACCGGACTGGCAGAGCTTGATCAGCTGGGCAGCGAGATTGATGCGTTACGTGATGCATCTGTGGCACTTGAGCCCGAGACTCGGGCGAGTCTTTATCGCGTGCTGTCTGACAACAATCCGGACCAGGACCTGGCGCAACTGGTGCGCTCGGTCATGCGACCGGGACTCAAACAGCGAATCACAGATTACAGAGCCAGTGCCTGACGCGTTTGTCAGGGACATCAGAGGAGATATTGATGACAGATTTCAAACAGACGATTCCTGCATTGCAGACATTCGTCAACAGGCTGGAAAAGCTGGTCGAGACGAGCCAAGAACATGACAAAACGTTCTGGCCAGCACTCGGCGAGGCGATGCGCGAACTCGTGGCCAAGGATGACTGGTTGCCTGCGAGTGTGGCAGTCCCTCATCCTGAGTTTTATCAACAGTATTCGCTTTACGTGGATCCCGAGGAACGCTTCTCGGTTGTCAGTTTTGTCTGGGGACCCGGCCAGAAGACGCCCATTCATGACCATACGGTGTGGGGTGTGATCGGTCAGCTGCGCGGTGCCGAAATCGGACAGGGTTACCGGATTGAGGGTGAGAATGCACCTGAACCCTATGGTGATCCGGAGAGACTCGAACCTGGTGATGTGGCTTTTGTTTCGCCCGATATCGGTGATGTGCATCGCGTGGCCAACGCCTACGACGACAGGGTGTCGATCAGCATTCATGCCTATGGAGCGAACATTGGCAAAGTCAATCGCCATGTGTTTGCACCTGAGGGGGGTCCCGCCAAGTCATTTATTTCCGGATACAGTGCCCCTGTGGAGCAGTGATGGATACGATGGACTTTGCACCAGAGATCGATCAGCCTGTGGGCTATATGGCGCGTACCCGCGCCTGGTATCTGGCGCTCGGTTATGACAATCCTTACCGCTGGGCACATTATCGGGATGTGCCGTTTCAACCCCTCCGATCGGGTTTGTCCGAATCTACGCTCACATTGATTACAACGGCTTCGCCGTTTGATCCCTCAAAGGGCGATCAAAGTCCGAAGGCGCGTTATAACGCGGCTGCCAAGTTCTACGAGGTTTACTCGGGGGCCAGTGACCAGGATCACGACGTGCGAGTGGTGCATGTGGCGATTGACCGCAAGCACTCTCCCATGACCGATTCGAATAGCTGGTTTCCCTTGCCGTTGCTGCAGAAACAGGCCGCACAAGGGCGCTTCAGGCTGGGTCCGAGGTTCCATGGCGCGCCCACCAACAGAAGCCAGCGACATACGCTCGAGGTGGATGCCCCTGAACTGCTCGCGAGATGCCGCGAAGATGCAACGGATGTTGCAGTGCTGGTCGCCAACTGTCCGGTGTGCCATCAGACCTTGAGTTTGATTGCCCGCTATCTGGAAGCCAACGGGATTTCAACGGTGCTGCTGGGCTGCGCCAAAGACATCCCGGAGTACTGTGGTGTTCCAAGATTGCTGTTTAGCGATTTTCCGTTGGGCAACGCTGCCGGAAAACCTCACGACACCGCGTCACAACAGCAGACCATGGACCTGGCCTTACGACTTCTCGAAAGCGCCCCAGCTGCCAGAACAACCGTCCAGTCGCCCCAGCGGTGGTCCGATGACCCGGACTGGAAACTGGATTATTCGAATCCGGACCGTGCGGATCCTCAGGAGCTGGCGCGTCTGCGTGCCGAGGCCGATCAGGCGAAAGCAGAAATTGCCCGCATCAAAGCTTCGGTTGCCACCAGATCCTGAGCAGGCGAATGCGACGGTGGGCATAAGGACTATCGGGTTTTCCTGAGTGTCATGAATTGACCCATTCCTGGCCAATTGCGGTAACGTTGAGAATCCTCCTGGGTTGTCGCGTTCGCTCGCCAGTGACCGCTCAGGCAGCGAGTGTTGATAGTCGGTGTGTATTCCTAAAACACTTGCGTCACTTTCGTTAAAACAAGGGCGTTGAGCGTCGGCCATCACTGCGGCAGATGAAATGACAACGCTGGATCGAGGAGACAATCAGGATGAATAAGTTTCGCCTTTTGATGGTGCCCGCAGTCGCGGTCACGCTGTCGGCTCTGGCCGTTGGTGCTCAGGCCCAGAATGTTCTCAAAATCGGTTATGCGACTTCACCGCAGTCACACTATGGTGTGGGTTCGACCACATTCTGTGAGGAAATTAGCAAGGGAACGTCCGGTCGATACACCTGCCAGCATTTTCCCAGCAGCGCTTTGGGTGGTGAGAGAGAAATGATTGAGTCGGTGCAGCTTGGCACACTCGATCTGGTCAACACGTCGACAGGTCCGTTGGGCAATTTTGTGCCCGAAGTCAAGATTGTCGACATTCCCTTCCTGTTCAGGAACTACGATCACGCCCGTAAAGTGATGGACGGCCCGATCGGTCAGGATCTACTCAAGAAAATGCAGCAAAAGGGCCTGGTAGGTCTTGCCTGGACCGAGAACGGGTTTCGTCACATGACCAACAGCGTGCGTCCGATTGTCTCGGCCAGCGATGCCAAAGGCCTGAAGATGCGAACCATGGAGAACAAGGTTCACATGGATGGCTACAAGACGTTTGGCATCTTGCCCACTCCCATGGCGTTTCCGGAGCTTTTCACTGCGCTACAACAAGGCACTGTGGACGGTCAGGAGAACCCGATTCCGGTGATTCTCGCGGCAAAGTTTGCTCAGGTCCAGGGCCATCTGTCGCTGACCAATCACGTTTACTCGCCTGCGGTTCTGATCCTGTCGCCGCAGGTCTGGAGCAAGTTGTCGGACGCAGACAAGCAGGTGTTTCTGGATGCTGCCCGAAAGGCGGCAATCGCCCAGCGCAAGAAGGTCAATGATGATGAAGCCAATGGGATTGCCATCCTCAGAAAAGATGGCATGAAGGTGGTCGAACAGGTCGATGGGGAGAGTTTCCGCCAGGCCATCACACCGGCTTATGCCGAGTACGCAAAAGACTTTGGCGCGGACAACATCCGTGCGATTCAGGCTGTGCATTAATTTGCAAGATCCGCGCAGTTGGCTTGAGCCCGGTCGCGGTGTCTTGTGGACAGCCACCGGGTTCAAGGGTCAGACGCCTTGCGTCACTGCCGTGCCAGATGGTCGATTTCTTCAGCGTCAACCTTCAACAGGGTTGCCGCGTGCAAAACCTCTTTCCAGGTTGTCTCGTCGACGGGAATACCGTGTCGGGATCGTTGGGCCAGTGTCTCGCGTTCAGGCTCTCCCGCGATTTTCACACCGTCGGTGCCGGGTGCGGCAGGAGACTGCTTGACCCAGTCAAGGAACGCCATTGCCTCGTCGACAAACGCGTTGCCAGGTGCGAGCTGGGCTGGATCAATCACAATGGTCAGCATGCCGTTGCCGACGCGTCTTCCCTTGGGATAAGCGTGCAGGGTTTGACCGCCCGCCAAAGCGCCACCGAGCAGTTCACAGACCAGTGCGAGCCCTGATCCTTTGTGTTCTCCAAATGCGCGCAGCGCCCCAAACGGTGCTTTGATTGCGTGCACGGGATCTGTGGTCGGGTTGCCCTGATGGTCAATCAGCTGTCCTGGTTTGAGCGCTTCACCTTTGTTGTAGGCGACTCTTGCCTTGCCTTTTGCAATCACGCTGGTCGCAAAATCCAGCACCACGGGGTCACGCCCCTGCAGCGGAATGCCAACACAGAAGGGGTTGGTTCCAAAGCGGGCATCACTGCCATCCCAGGCTGCCACGGCGGGATCGGACAGGACATTCACAAAATGGATGGAAATCAGATGGCTGGCGATGGCCATTTCCGCCCACGCGCCAATTCTGCACAGGTGGTGAGCATTGGACAGCGCCATGATGCAACTGCCGTGTTTTTTGGCACGATCAATCGCAACGAGCATCGACTCGTGCCCGACGACTTGTCCGAAGCCGCTGTTGCCATCAAGCCCGAGCAACGTGCCGTTATCGAGCCGGGTATGAATGTGGGCATTGGGAATCAGCCCCCCTTCGAGGTAAGACTCGGTGTATCTTGGCAACATGCCAATGCCGTGCGAGTCATGCCCCGTGAGGTTGGCTTGAATCAGATTGTCTGTGACAAGATCGACCTCGGTCGGGTCACTACCATAACCTCTGACCAGCGCCTTGATGGCGCTGGTCAGAGCTTGCGGATTGAAGTGATGAATTTGCGCCATGGTATCTCAGGCATGGGTCGCCTGAACCTGTGTTTCTACTGCATGTACCACCCGTGGCTGACAATAAAGGATTGACCTGTCAACGCCGCCGTCGGGAACCCTGCGAGGAAGGTTACAACAGAGGCGACGTCATCGGTGGTGGTGAAGATGCCATCAACCGTCTGGCCGAGCATGACTTTCTTGATCACTTCGTCTTCGCTGATGCCAAGCGTCTTTGCCTGCTCCGGAATCTGTTTGTCAACCAGGGGCGTGCGAACGAAGCCGGGGCAGACAACGTAGGCTCGAACATTCTTTTCTGCGCCTTCTTTGGCTACCACCCGAGCCAGACCGAGCAACCCGTGCTTGGCGGTGACGTAGGCAGACTTCAGCTTGGATGCTTCGTGGGAATGCACTGAACCCATGTAAATGATGGATCCACCCCGTCCACTGGCGTACATGTGCTTGATGGCTGCCTGGGTGGTGAGGAAGGCGCCATCGAGGTGGATCGCGAGCATTTTTTTCCAGTCAGCGAAAGGAAATGACTCGATCGGATGCACAATCTGGATGCCCGCATTGGATACCAGGACATCGATGCTTCCGAGTTTGTCGACCGCCTCCTGAATTCCCGCGTTGACCTGATCTTCGCTTGTCACGTCCATGCTCACACCGATGGCTTTGACGCCGAGCAACTCGATTTCCTGCGCGACTGCATTGGCACCGTCAAGGTTCAGGTCTGCGATCACGATCGAAGCACCCTGCCTGGCCATGTGCAGCGCACACTCACGACCAATTCCACTGGCTGCACCGGTGACGAGTGCGACTTTGTCCTTAAGGCTCATAGTGACTGCTCCATGCGTAATATGGGGTTGCGAGAAGGTGTCTTATGTTTCATAGTACCAAAGGCTTATTGTGCTGAATTAAAATTGCAAAATCAAAAATTTCTTTAAATAATTTTGTTTCATGACGCAGTTGATGGCAATACAGAGAGGGTAGCTGTCATAGAATCTATAGGTGGCTTTGTCTGTACAAAGCTGCGGTTCAAGAGATTGATCTCCAAGGGGAAATGAATGACAACGGGTGTCAGGTTTGAGTCGCCAAGTACGGCGCAGGACGCTGCCAGATTGCTGGCGAATGCCCAGGCAGGTGCGCGAATCCTGGCCGGGGGGACAGACTTGCTGGTTCAGATGCGTTCTGGCAGGTTGCAGCCAGGCTTGATTATCAACGTGAAAGGAATCGATGAAATCATGTCGATTCGCGAGCAATCAGACGGATTTCGGGTCGGTGCGGCGGTGCCTTGTATGACACTTGTGAGCCACAAGGCGTTCGCGAGCATGTTTCCCGGTGTTGTAGATGGTGCCAACCTGGTAGGGTCTGTGCAGGTTCGTGGTCGCGCCAGCATGGGCGGAAATCTGTGCAATGCATCGCCCGCAGCCGATAGCGTGCCTGCCATGATCGCCGCCGGGGCTATCGTGACCATCGAAGGTCCCAATGGACGTCGTGAAGTTCCTGTTGAGGACATTCCTGCGGGTCCTGGCAAGACAAGTCTGGCGCCGGGTGAACTGCTGGTTTCTTTCTTCTTCCCGAAACCTGCGGCAAACTCGTCAACTGCGTATATGCGCTTTACACCGCGTACGGAAATGGATATCGCCGTTGTCGGTGTGGGGGTCAGTCTGACGCTTGACCCGAATGGTGTGTGTGTGCAGGCTAAAGTCAGCCTTGGGGCGGTTGCAGAGAAGGCGTTGGTGGTGCCCGAAGCCGCTGCGGCGCTGATTGGCACCAAAATTGACGATGCCGCGCTCGAGAAAATGGCAGCGGCAGCCAGTCAGGCTGCCCGCCCGATCAACGACAAGCGTGGCACCAAGGTATTCCGAATCAAACTCGCTGGCGTCATGGCACGCCGCACCGCGCTCAAGGCATTGGCGCGAGCAAAGGAGCAGCACTGAGATGGCAAAACATCACGTTACAACCACGATCAATGGCGAGTCGGTTGAGTTTCTCTGTGACACCAGCCAGACTTTGCTAGACGTTCTGCGAAACGAACTCGACATGACGGGGACCAAGGAAGGCTGTGCGACCGGTGACTGCGGTGCTTGTTCAGTCAACCTTGATGGCACGGTTGTTTGCTCATGCCTGGTGCTAGGTGTCGAGGCAGAAGGTAAATCGATTCAGACCATTGAGGGCATGGCCCAAGGTGATCATCTGCACCCACTGCAGCGCAAGTTCCTCGAACATGCCGCTTTGCAATGCGGAATCTGTACACCAGGCGTGCTGGTGGCGGCCAAGGCGCTGCTGGAGCGAAACCCGGACCCAACTGAAGAAGAGGTCAGGTACTGGCTTGCCGGTAATCTATGCCGTTGCACGGGATACAACAAAATCGTCGAAGCAGTGCTGGATGCTGCCCGCGAAATGAGAGGAGCCTGACATGCTCAAGAAGACAGAAGCACCTCAGAAAGAGTTGAAGGTCGTTGGTTCGCGTCCGGTGCGTCCGGACGGTGTGCCCAAGGTAATGGGGCTGGCACAGTATGGCGCTGATTATTCATTGCCAGGCATGCTTTGGGGAAAAATCCTGCGCTCACCCCATGCTCATGCGCGAATTCGATCGATCGACACCACCAAAGCCATGGCGCTTGCCGGTGTCAAGGCGGTCATGGTCGGCTCGGATATGCCGGATCATCCCTTTAGCTATCAGGGACCAGATCGTGTGCAGGTCAACTACTGGCACATGACACGCAATGTCATGGCCCGTGAAAAAGTTCTGTTCGAGGGACATCCCGTGGCTGCGGTTGCCGCTACCACGCAGGCGATCGCCGAACAGGCGGTCAAGTTGATCGAAGTCGATTATGAAGTCCTGCCACATGTGATTGATGTGGACCAAGCCATGGCCGACGGCGCACCGTTGCTGTTTGAAGACATGATCACACGCGGTGTGGATCCTGCACCCACCAAGCCTTCGAACGTCGCCCGGCGCACAGAATTCAAAGCCGGTGACATTGAGGCGGGATTCGCAAGTGCTGACGAAATCGTCGAGATGCATTTCAAGACGGCCCCTGTGCACCAGGGCTACATCGAGCCGCACGCTTGTCTGGCACGATTTGGTCCAGATGGTCAGTGTGAGTTGTGGTCATCGAGTCAAGGGCATTTTATGGTGCGTGCCTACACGTCCAAGATGCTGGGCATGCCGCTGAGTGATCTGATTGTGCACCCGGCCGAGATTGGTGGCGGGTTTGGTG
>CAZBIN010000075.1:0-13167 GCA_964491995.1 uncultured Orrella sp. | reverse complement strand
TGAGTCAGAATTCAACAGCAGTACAACAGAAGCACGACTTACAAACCACACTCAAGACTGACTTGCAGCAAAAGCGTAACAGGAGCTCGTATGCTGGATCTCATTATTCATAACGCCCGGCTGCCAGATTCAAGTCAGCAGATGTCGATTCTCGTCCAGGCCGGTCTCATCACCGAGATATCGCCTGACGCGATCTGCGAGGATTTGAGTGCGCACCAACGCATCGATGCCAAAGGACGACTGGTCAGCAGTGCATTTGTCGATGCGCACTTTCACATGGACTCCGCGTTGTGGTACGGCCAGCCGCGCGTCAATGAAAGCGGCACATTGCTCGAAGGCATTGCAATCTGGCGTGACTTAAAACCAACATTGACACGTGAAGAGATGGTGAAAAGCGCCACTCGATATTGTCAATGGGCAGTGGCAAATGGTCTTTTGGCGATCCGCAGTCATGTGGATATCAGCGATCCTGGACTGATCGCTGTCGAGGCACTGCTTGAGGTTCAGCAAGCGGTCAAACCCTGGCTTGACCTGCAACTGGTGGCCTTCCCCCAGGATGGCCTGTTGCGAAACCCCGGTGCGCTGCAACAGCTCATTCGTGCACTGGACATGGGTGTACAGGTTGTGGGTGGCATCCCGCATTTCGAGCGTACAGCCCGGGAGGGCGCACAAAGCATACAGATTCTCTGCGAACTGGCTGCCCGTCGAGGCTTGATGGTCGATATGCATTGTGATGAAACCGACGACCCCATGTCGCGTCACATCGAAACCTTGACGTTTCACGCTCAACGCCTGGGGCTGGAAGGTCGCGTCACCGGTTCACATCTGACGTCCATGCACAGCATGGACAATGACTACGCGGCAAAGCTGATTGACCTGATGGCCCAAGCTGACATTCGCGTCGTGGCCAACCCCCTGATCAACATCACGCTGCAGGGGCGCCGCGACACCTATCCCAAGCGACGGGGTGTCACCCGAGTGCCAGAACTGCTCAGTGCCGGGGTCACGGTTGCTTTTGGCCAGGACTGTGTTATGGATCCTTGGTACAGCCTCGGATCGGGTGACATGCTGGAAGTCGCACACATGGGATTGCACGTCGCCCAGATGACCAGCCAGCCGGCCATGCGTCATTGCTTCGATGCCATCACCCAAAATGCAGCCAAAGTATTAGGACTGCAACAGTATGGTCTGACCCCAGGCTGTCATGCCGATCTGCTCATTCTCGATGCGCACGACCCCGTAGAAGCGATTCGTCTGCGCTCAAACCGGCTTGCCGTCATCCGGCGCGGCAAATGCATATCCAGCACCCCGGCGCGCGAGGCTAAGGTCCAGTGGGGCAACGAAACCGTGAGCGTTAACTGGACGCTTTAAGCAAAGGCACCCAGCGGGCCTGGATGACCGCACTGCACGTATGCCGTAACATCATTCGGACAGCTTGTCCGTCACCAGCGACGGCTGGTGCAGCCGGGCGGCCAGCAGTGTGTCAAGACTGGAAAGGTTGCGCAAATACCCCCCTTCACCCAGATGCCGTAACGTACCGTGTGCCCTGAGTTTTTGCAGCACCAGTTCGTTGGCATCGGCCAGCATCAGACGACAGTCCCGTTTTCTGACCACATCAATGAGGTCGTCGAGCGCTTGCAACGCCGTCTCATCGACAAAGGGCACTCGAGACAGATCCAGCACCCAGACTTTCACCTTTGGGGGAAGGCCCTGCGCGGCGTGCTCGATCATGCCAACCGCCGCAAAAAAGAGAGGTCCCTCGACGCGGGAAACTCTCAAAGCAGCCTCGTCACGAACGGCCTGAAGTTTGACCGTTTGTGCCATCCGCCCCAGAAAATGCAGAATTGCCAGAATCACACCCACATTGACGGCGACCACCAGATCCACAAAAACGGTCAAAAGCAAGGTCACCAGCAATATGACGCGATCGGCGGTAGGCGCTCGCTTGAGAATGGCCTTGATGCGATGGATTTCACTCATGTTCCACGCCACCACAAAAAGAATCGCGGACAGACTGGCCAGCGGAATGTTGTAGGCAAGCGGTGCGAGGACCACCAGTACACCAACCAGGGTCAACACATGGAAGATGCCTGCGATCGGACTGTTGCCTCCATTGCGGATGTTGGTTGCCGTGCGGGCAATCGCACCGGTGGCGGCAAACCCCCCAAAGAACGGCACCACAATATTGGCCACACCCTGCCCGATGAGCTCTTGATTAGCGTTGTGACGGGTATTTGCCATTCGGTCCGCCACCACTGCCGAGAGCAGGGACTCGATCGCACCGAGCATGGCGATGGTGAAGGCTGGCGCGATCAGCAACGTCACTTTGTCAAAACTCAGATCCGGCAAAGAGAACGACGGCAGCCCGTGGGGAATGCCACCAAACGCGGAACCAATGGTCGCCACCCCGTCAAACTGCACGGCAGACTGAATCGCCGTTGCCAGAATCAGAACAATCAAAGGGCCCGGCGTACGACGCAAGGCGTCAATACGCGGTGCACCCAGCAATACCGCCAGACTGATCAGTCCGATGGAGAGTGTGGGCCAGTGCAGATCGGGCACTGACTGCAATACCTGCCAGGCTTTCTGGTGAAACTGACCGGCATTCGGCTGAGCAACCCCGATGAAATCTGCCCACTGACCCACAAAAATGATCACACCGATACCCGCGGTAAAGCCCATGATGACTGGCGCTGGTATGAACCGGATCACCCCGCCCATGCGTAAAAGTCCCATGGCGAGCAACATGACACCCGCCAGCAACGTTGCGATCTGCAACCCGTCAATACCGTAGGTGGCTGTAATACCGGCCAGAACCGCAATAAAAGCGCCTGTCGGACCCGCAATCTGCAGCCGGCTCCCGCCCAATAGCGTCACGAGCAAACCGGCGATGATGGCCGTGTACAGACCCTGCTCAGGCCTGGCGCCAGAAGCAATGGCAAATGCCATCGACAGCGGCAAAGCCACCACGCCGACCACCAGACCGGCAATGATGTTGCCGGCCCAGTTCGAGGCCTTATAGAGTCCAGCGCGCTGCGCCTCGATCAGAGCAATCATTCCAGCCTCCCAGAACAAGCGTGACGCGACTGCGCGTCTGCAGTGCATAATCGGTCTTCACATGACGTATGGCATGGACAATTTTGTCAACGGGGCTCACCATCGGGCAAAGTTTAACGCCGTGCAGGCGTATCGGCGCAAGTTTTACTGAGCACCAGCATCTGAGGGAGAACGGAATGAAGCAGTCCATCGTGTCACTGACCGCAACGCAGCAACGCGAACTCGTCGGCCGCAAGGAAATCTCGCCTGTCGAACTGGTGCAGGCCCACATCGAGCAGATCGAGGCGATCAACCCCGGGGTTAATGCGATCTGCGCAACGGATTTCGATCGGGCGCTCAACAGCGCACAGGCAGCCGAGCAGGCTGTGATGTCCGGCGAGCGCCTTGGTGCACTGCATGGATTGCCTCTGGGGATCAAAGACCTGACAGAGACAGCGGGATTGCTGACCACACATGGAAACACGCGATTCATAGACAACATCCCGACCCATGACAATTCAATGGTCGCTCGCCTGAGAAACGCGGGTGCAATCGTCCTGGCAAAAACCAACACGCCCGACCTCGGGGCAGGTGCTAACACGCGCAATGCGGTCTGGGGGGCAACTGGCAATCCGTTCAACCCCAAACTTAACGCAGGCGGTTCATCAGGCGGATCTGCCGCGGCGCTGGCAACCAACATGGTTTCACTGGCGACCGGTACCGATGTGGGCGGATCCTTGAGAATTCCCGCAGCACTCTGTGGTGTGGTCGGCATTCGCCCGACCCCAGGCATGATCGGACAAGACACTCGAAAACTTGGCTGGGCGGTTCTGAACGTCATTGGTCCGATGGCACGAAACGTCGCCGACACCGCGTTGCTATACGCGGCTTCCATGGGGGAAGACCGTCTTGACCCACTTGCATTTCCCTGTGATCCAGCTACCGTATGGCCTCTTGGACAGCTTGATCTCTCGACACTCAGGGTCGGCTACACCGAGGATTTCGGGTGCTGCAGCGTAGATCCGATGATCCGGCGAGTATTCGGACACCGCATCCGTTCGATCGCCCGTCACGTCAAATCATGCGAACCGATCAATCTGGACCTGGGCGAAGTGCATCGGACGTTTGACATTCTGCGCGCTGAAGGGTTTCTCGCGCAGATGGCCGAGACATACCAAAAGGATCCGGACTCACTCAGCCCGAATGTTCGGGCGAACATGGAAATTGCCAGCAAGCTGACACTGGCGGACCGTGCCTGGGCCCATCTGGAGCAGACCAGCATCATGAAGCGATTCGCGCGAGCATTTCGCGATTATGACGTGATTATTTCGCCAACCACACCGGTGACACCCTTTCCCTGGAGCACCCTTTATGCTGACGAAATTGACGGTCAGCCAATGCAGAACTATTACCAGTGGCTGGCACTCACCTATGTTGTAACACTGAGCACCCATCCGGCGCTGTCATTGCCGGTCGGACTGGATGAGGCTGGCATGCCGTTTGGCATTCAGATTGTCGCGCCGATGTATCAGGATGGTCGATTGCTGGCAATTTCTCACGCGCTCGAGTCCGCTTTTGCTGCCGATCCAACCCTGGCCAGACCCATTCCATCGCTCGCTGGACTCACCCACGATCAAGCGGATCTGCGCTCGATCGTGACGCATCCACCGACGATCTGAGAGAGCCACACAATCACGCCCTTATATTTTACTAAGTAAAACTTAATATACAATGCACGCCGGATCTTTCGGTGTGCATTGTCTTTGTTGCCGGAAGATTCACCCAAGGCGAGGGAGTTTTGTCACGTCTGCGATAGCTCGTGTCGCGACACTGTCATCTCGGACTGGCGAAATCCCTTCCATCCAATTTTTTTTCGGTAGCAACATGAATTGCAAATTTGACTTGATCGCCAAGCGTCTGCTTGGCGCTATGACTTTCAGTGCCATCGGCCTTGCGTCGTCTGCTCACGCCTTCGCTCCTCTGTCGACCGATGACACAGGTACTCAAGGACGTGGTGGCAACCAGATCGAGCTTGGCTATGTCTTCGAACGCAACACGAATCTGGACACCGAACTCGACGACCGCATCGATATCAGCGACGTATCAAGTTCCATACCGCTGACCTATACCTACGGACTGACGGACACCGTCGATGCGTCGTTTGGGATTGCCAGACAACTCACACAGGCCAAGGGATGGCAGAATT
Source organism: uncultured Orrella sp. (assembly GCA_964491995.1). Classification (GTDB taxonomy): domain Bacteria; phylum Pseudomonadota; class Gammaproteobacteria; order Burkholderiales; family Burkholderiaceae_B; genus Algicoccus. Next base: position 7,925 of record CAZBIN010000075.1, on the reverse strand, counting down.
CCGAGCTTGGATTGAAGTGGAACTTCTACGGCAACCAGTCCAAAGGGTGGAGTGCTGCCATCAAGCCTGTCTTGATGATCCCGGTCAGCAAGAGCATGCAAGCGGACGGGCTAGGCAGCGCAAGGGCCAATTGGGGCATGTCCCTGATCGGCTCCTACATGGCAGAGCACTACGAGTTTCACGCCAACCTCAAGTACAACAGCAACTATCTGGCCACTGTCGCCGACATGGACAAGGAGCGATCACATTTGTGGACGTTTTCTGTCGCGCCAGTATGGCACATGAGTGACCAGTGGAAGGTCGGGCTGGATCTGGGTGTTCAGACCAACCCCGGGTATGACAGCCGCACGCAAGCCTTCACCCAGGTGGGACTCTCATATGCGCCAATAGATAGTCTGCAGATTGGCTTCGGCGTGGGTTACGCACAAGCCATTGGATCCGATAACAAGGCTCGCGGCCTTTCACTGGCCACCACCCTCGCTTACCAGTTCTGATGTTTATGCGGGCGCTGGATCGGATGCGCCCGCATACACTGGCGGTCGACAGTCCTGACCATCCGATCGGGTTGCCCGTCAACCTCGCGGCAAGCCCGACGAGTTCAGGCAATGACGCTACGCGGTCAGATCATGACTGCGCAGCCATTCTCAGTAATAGTTATAGGGTGGATCGAATCCGTCTGCTGTCCGATGCTCTGGCGGATTCAACCCACAACCTGAAAAAGCGACCACGACGGCAAGTACTGCAAACCATTTTCTGGACTTCACAACGATCTCCTGCGCACGATGTCACTATTTCCCAGAATTATGACACGCCGATGCGAGCGCAGAAGTCCTTGCAAACCCTTCTGAAGAAACCCGGACATCAAACGACCGGACTCAGCGCACCGTCGACGTTGATCGCAACACCCGACACATAGGACGCCTGCTCCGAAACCAGGAAGCACGCCACATTGGCAAACTCCTCAGCCTGACCGATACGCCCCATGGTTAGCGGTTTGCCCCGCATGGCAACATAGTCTTCGAAACTCATCTCCGGTTTGTCACGGCGGTGATAACCCACCCACTGCTCGGACATGATCTGACCCACACACAGGGCATTGACCAGAATGTTATGGGGCGCGAGCTCCTTGGACATCACCTTGGTCATCGCAATACCCGCCGCCCGGCTCATGGTGGTCGGTGCCGTTCCCGCATCAGGGGCTTTGGCCCCAATGTTCACCACGTTAATAATTCGACCCCAGCGACGCGCCTTCATGCCAGGCGCGGCAAGCTGAACCAGACGAAGTGCAGGCTTGACCTTCAAATCATAATCCGCCTGCAATTTTTCCATTTGCAAGGTTTCAACCGGATTGCGAGCAGAAGAACCGGCATTGTTGACCACGATATCAACCTTGCCAAACTCCTGCTCAACCTTCTTCCAGACTTGCTCAAGCTGATCCAGTTGACTGACGTCGCAGGCATAGCCCTTGACTCTGCGACCTGTCTGGGCAGCGATCTCCTGGCTGGCCTGATCAAGCAACTCCTGGCGACGTGCCAGCAAAACCACATCCGCGCCTGAAGCTGCAAAGCGCTGCGCCATCGCCCGTCCCAGGCCCTGACTGGCACCTGTGATCAGTGCGACACGATTGTCGAGTGAAATAAGCATGATTCTCCTTGTAGCTGCCTGGTGATCCCGGCATGACTTATCTATTTTGTCTGATCAAAAATTTTCTGATGACCTTTGCAGGAGGTGCGCACAGGTTTACTCTTGACCTCACGTCGCACCTTATCGCGCCAGAGGCCTCGAGACAAGCCTGCGGTCAGGTCATTGATACCCTAATAACATACAAGACATACAAGGACGCAGAATTCTCATGACACAGACCTCTTACACCGGCCGTGCAGCCTTCATGGAGCTGCTGATTCAGGAAGGCGTCACCCACATGTTCGGCAACCCCGGCACAACCGAACTGGCCCTGATGGAAGTGGTACCACAATACCCGCAAATGAAGTACGTTCTCGGCCTGCAGGAAAGTATCGTACTTGGTATGGCGGACGGCTACGGTCGGGCAAGTGGCAAACTCTCGGCCGTGAATCTGCACTGCACGCCAGGGCTAGGCCACGCCATGGGGGCTTTGTACACTGCGAAATTCTCGGGTTCCCCCATTATCGTCACGGCGGGACAATATGAATCCGGCTACGGACTCACCGAACCACTGCTCGCAGGTCCTTTGGTAAGAATTGCAGAGCCACTGGTGAAATGGGCTGTTGAGGTCGAGCGGGCCGAAGACCTGCCGCGCATCGTCCATCGAGCCGCAAAGATCGCACTGACCCCTCCCACAGGCCCGGTCTTCATCAGCCTTCCGGGCAGCATTCTCGATGAATCCGCAATGATGGACCTGGGTCACCCGAGCCGGGTGCAGGGCTCAGTCCAGCCAGACCCTGAAACGCTCAAAGCCCTGGTTGCGCGAATCCGTCAGTCCAGGCGCCCGGTGATCCTTGCGGGTCACGAGCTGGGACGTCACAACTGCTTCGATGCTGCGGGCGAACTGGCAATCCAGTTGGGTGCCCCGGTGTTTCAGGAGTCTGTACCCTACAACAGCCGCTTCCCGACGGATCACCCTGCCAGCATGGGTGAGATTACCCGCAACCAGCACAAAATCCTGGAAACCCTTTCCCAGTATGACCTGTTGATCTGCCTCGGCGCAGATCTGCTACGCATGTCACCCAAAGCCGCGGTCGAGCCCTTGCCGCCAGGCATGCCTGTCATCCACATCAGCGAACGCGACGCGGAGCTTGGCAAGAACTATCCCACTGAAATGGCTATCCAGGCCAACGTCGCAAGCACCTTGCGGGCATTACTGCCGGTTCTCGAGCAAACGCTCACTGCAGAGGAACGCACCCAGGCCAGGCAGCGCCTGGAAGCCATCAAGCCATCGAACTGGAGCGCCAAGCGTGAGTCACTGGTTCAGTCTCTCACCCAGCACGCACAGACATCACCCGCTCAGGCGGACTACGCCGTACTCCAAGTGGTACAGGCACTCACACCCGATACGATCGTGGTCGATGAAAACCCGACATATAGCGCCGCTCTTTTCAAGCTGATGCATGCAAACAGCCCCTCTTCCTACTTCGGCTTGACCAGCGGTGGGCTTGGATTTGCAATGGCGGGTGCAATCGGTGCAAGCCTGGCCCATCCCGGCAGACCTGTGGTTGCGACCGTTGGCGATGGCAGCTCGCTCTACAGCATTCAGGCCATGTGGACGGCGGCCAACCTAAAACTGCCCGTGACCTACGTGGTTTTCAATAACCGGTCATACCAGATCATCAAAGACCGTCTGGTGGCGATGCGTCACTCCAGCCAGTTCGTCGGCATGGACATGAATGACCCGGTGATTGACTTCGTTGCTGTGGCCAAAGGATTCGGACTCAGCGCCATCCGCGTTGAAAAGGCTTCCGACATTCAGGCGGCGCTCAGGCAGGCCATTGCCAGCGGCAAGCCCTCCCTGATTGATATTGCTATCGCGCCGTCGATTGCTTGAGGCCCTTGCAGGGGTCGGGCCTCTGATGAGGCTCGACCACACGGATTCGATCAAACAGCGCTGCATCCACACCCTGAGGCTCAACGTAGCCCGAGACGACCACTCGACTGGCAATCTGTGGCGAAAGCCATTGCAACACCCCAATGTCACGACGCACATGGCCATTGCCCGCCACCAGCACCACACCCTGTGGTGCATACTTTTCGATCAATTGTGCAAAGTTGACATCACGAGCAATCTGGGCGCTGACCATGGCCTCGGTTGTCCTGCCATCAAGCATTTTGCAGTGCCCCAGATCAACCGCTTCGGTCTGTGCTTTCAACAGTGCCGGTAGCAGCGTTTTGTTGAGCCCGAACCGGTCGATGGTCTGCTGATCAAACACCGCACTGTAGCCCGAACGCATCACCTCTCTGGCTTGTTCACGAGACAGATTGGCGGCAACCAGCGGCAAGCGATACTGAAGCGCAAGATCGATCAACGGTTTGTAAAATGACCAGTTCCAGACCGAGGCGCCACCCGCCTGTTGAACCACGCAGTCTGCATCACGGCAGGTCTGCCAGGCTCGGGTCAGGGCATCCTGACGATCCGTGTCGAACTGTTCCATCAGAAGCGCGGGTCGCCAGGCACCTCCAAGCGCCTGATTCAAGTCTTGCAACCTGAAAAAATGCGCTTGTGGGTTGTCGTGCACCTCGCCCATCAACCAGACCGCAGGGGGCTGCGTGGACGGCAACGGCGTCGCAGACTGCGCGGACGTGACTGTCGCGACACTCAATGTTGCCGCTGTGGATACCGTCATGAACCAGATCTTAAGCATGGTGATCTCCCGAATCGTCCTGTTGTAGTCTGTCGTGGCCTGTCGTGACTCGTCACGAGCGTTGCACTGTCCTGGCCTGCAAACCCATCATCAAGAAGATGCCGGGTACCAGGCCCGGGTGCGATCAACCATCCGGGGTGCACTGCCAAGATAGTTGGCGGGGTCGCACAAAGCCTCAATCTGCTGTGCGGTCAATTTAGCGGATACCGTTGCATCTTCCTTGAGAACGTCAGCCAGTTTACGCTTGTGCTGGGCCGCCACACGACAAGCGTCATACACCACATCATGTGCGACCTGCCGGCCAAGATGAGGCGCCATGCCCATCATGACGGCCTCCGCCACGATCAGGCCACCCGACATATCCAGATTGTGCGCCATACGCACCGTGTCAACCTCAAGTCCTGCCAGCATGAACTTCGCCTGATTCAGAGCGCCTGCCGTCAGGATGAAGGATTCAGGAATGGCACTCCATTCAATGTGCCAGGGGCCGGTCGCGCGCTCGAAATCCTGGATCATGGCGTCCAGCATCAGACCGCAGTGCTGACGCACAGCCCGAGCGGCGTAGGTGATCAGTTCGCACGAGATGGGATTGCGCTTTTGCGGCATGGTGCTTGATGCGCCGCGCCCCTTGACGAAGGGCTCGAAAGCCTCACCAAGCTCGTTGGTCATCATCAGCATGATGTCGTAAGCAATCTTGCCCAGAGATCCCGTCACAAGCCCAAGGAACTGGACGGCTTCGGCCAGACCATCGCGTGCCACATGCCAGGTCACAGGCGAGGCTTCAAGCCCCAGATCTTTCATCAGCGCCTCGTGCACGGCCAGCCCCTGATCACCCAGCGAAGCCAGGGTACCGGCTGCACCGCCGAACTGGCCAACCAGAACCCGCGGACGCAACTGCGCAAGGCGCTCACGGTGGCGTCTGACCATCAGCAGCCACACAGCCGTCTTGTAACCGAAAGTCACGGGCAAAGCATGCTGCAAATGGGTTCGCCCCGCCATCGGCGTGTCACGATACGTCTTTGACATTTCGTCGAGGATTGCATCGAGCTTCTCAAGGTCGGCATCGATGATTGCCAGGGCCTCTCGCACCTGCAATACAGTGGCCATGTCCATGATGTCCTGCGTGGTTGCCCCCCAGTGCAAGTAGCCACCCGCCTCGCCACACATGTCCGAGATCTGGTGCACCAGCGGCAAAATGGGGTATCCCACGTTTTCGGTATCGTGTTTCATGCGCTGCATGTCGAGCTTTCTGGCGTCCGCCATCCTCTCGATCTGGGCTGCGGCTGATTCCGGGATGATGCCCAGCTTGCCTTGCACTCGTGCCAGTGCCACTTCGACTTCGACATAACGCGCCAGCGTTGCGTCATCATCAAAAACTGTACGCATCTGGCTGGTGCCAAACATGTCTTTAAAGATCTTTGAATCTAGCAGAGAGATTGCCATTGGATCCGTCCTCGGAAGGTTAGTTGATCCTGGACGCAGATGTCGAGACAACACCTTGCACCGGGATATTGTTTTGTTGTGACTGCCTGTTTTGACTTTTTCTGGATGGTAGCGGAAAGTATCTCCGCCCTGGTATGACAATCATCCCTAAAACGTTCAAAACCCCACCCCAACCTTCAGCGCCCGTTTGACCCAAAGCGCGACAAGCCCCGCCGTTAAGGCAGGGAGGATGTCAGTCTTGTCTCAGCCTTTCCAGCGCGGCCGACAGAGCACCGTCACCGACTGGAATGCTCAGAACTTTCAAAGCGCCTTCGACGGCTGCCAGACAGCCCATGATCATAGGCGCACTGAGATCGCCCAGATGTCCGATCCGAAAAACCCGACCGGCAAAAGGTCCCAGACCCCCCGCGACTGAAACGTTGAATGTTTCGCGCGCCACCCGTCGAATTTCGTCAGGTGAAATGCCCGGTGCTGTCTGAATAGCAGTCACCGACACCGAGCGCGCTTGCGGCACCTGACATACAAAATCCAGTGCACCGGCACTGGCCCAGCGCTCGATCGCGGCATGGACCGCCCCTGAAAACCTGACATGACGCGCCAGGACGTTTTCGTACCCTTCCGTCTGGATAAGCTCGAAAGCCTTGCGCAAGCCCATCAGATGATTCTGCGGAGCAGTTCCACAGAATTTCTTGTAGACCGGTGCGTCATGGCGGCGAACCCAGTCCCAGTAATAGCGAGGTGATCCGCAACGCCGGGCCACTTCCATGGCTCTCTCGTCCACCGCGCAAAAGCCAACCCCGGGAGGGCACATCAGCCCCTTTTGAGATGCGCCCATGGTGACATTGACGCCCCAGGCGTCCATGTCAAAGTGTGCCGCCCCCAGTGAAGCCACCACGTCAACAACGAGCAGTGCGGGATGACCGGTACGATTGAGGGCCTGGCGTATCGCTGGCACATCGCTGGTGATGCTGCTCGCCGTATCCGTGTGAACCACAAATACGGCAACAATCTCCTGCCTGACATCGGCATTCAGAACCGATTCGATGTCCGCCGGATCAATCGGATATCCCTCGCGGTAGGGTGTGCGCACCACATCCACACCCATCGCCTGCGTCATCTCGGCCCACGAATTGGAGAAGTGCCCCGTACTCGCAATCAGCACTTTCTGTCCAGGACTTGCCAGATTGACAGTCACGGCCTCCCACGCACCATGTCCGTTGGCCGCATAAAGAAACACCTCCGCCTTGCTGGAGCCAAGCAAAGACCTCAGGCCCTGCTCGCATTCGATGACAAGCCGCGTCAAACGCGGATCTGCCATATCAAGTGGCTGCTCGGACATCGCGTCCATGACGGCTTTTGGAACGTGGGTCGGACCCGGTGCATGCAGCAAGCGCAGCCCGGAAAAATAATCAGAAGAAGATTGCATGAATGCCTCGGAAGCGGGAAGACGCTCTTGGAATGGCTTCATATTAAGCCAGACTCAGGGAGACAAGTCACACGAAAGGCATGACCCGTCAAACTCAGCCCGACGCTGTTGCGCCCACGATACGAAACGCGGGGTTGCCCTCCATGACGCAGACTCGATGCAACGTTAGCGACGCTGTGCCCCGGCGGTGTAACCACCGCTTTGTGCATATTCCAGGGCCATCTGACGAAGCACAAACTTCTGCACCTTACCAGTGGATGTTTTGGGCAGATCGGCAAATATCACACTTTGTGGCACTTTGAAGCCAGCCAGATGTTCACGACAGAAGCGCAACAGCTCCTGTTGTGTGACCTCACGACCTGGCTTGCATGTGACAAATGCACAAGGTGTTTCACCCCATTTTTGGTGGGGCATGGCAACGACGGCGGCCTCAAGGACGGCCGGATGCCGGTAAAGAATGCCTTCGACTTCAACGGTCGAAATATTCTCTCCGCCGGAGATCACGATATCTTTGAGCCGATCCTTGACCTGATAGTAGCCATCAGGGTGCACGACCACGAGATCACCACTGTGGAACCATCCTCCACGAAACGCCTGTTGCGTGGCTGGCAAGTCATTGAGGTAGCCCTTCATGACCGTGTTGCCGCGCATCACAAGCTCACCAATGGTTTTTCCATCGTGCGGGACGGGAAGCATGGTCTGAGGGTCCACCACCAGGGTCT
>CAZBIN010000074.1:9237-13329 GCA_964491995.1 uncultured Orrella sp. | reverse complement strand
AGCCACGAAATATTCACCGCGCACTCTGAGCGCCGGCAATGCCAGCGCCATCGAGAGCAGAGCCGATACCCCCATGGCTGCCGCCATGCAGATCAGCAGCGAATCCGTAAAGTTCAGGGCGACATAGGCAGCGGTATACGCACCGACCCCAAAGAAGATGGCGTGCGCCAGAGAAAAGATCCCGGCAAAGCCCATGATGAAGTTCAGGGTCAACGCAAGAATTGCGTTGATCGAAAACAGGATGACGATATTCTGAATGTAGGCAAGCATGGCGGTTACGACACAATGGCTCGCCCGTAGAAACCACCCGGACGAAAGATGATGAAAAGAAACAGGATCACGAAGGTCACAGCCTCGCTCCACTGTGGCTCAAAAAATGCAAGACTCAAGTTCTCCGCCAGACCAAACAGCAGCCCGGCCAGTGCTGCACCCCTGAGACTGCCAACACCACCGACAATCGTTGCAGCGATGCTGATCATCATGATGTGATGCCCCATCGTCGGACTCAGACCCGTGGTCGTGGCTGTCAGCACGGCAGCTGGCACCACCAGAATCGAACCAATCAAAAAGGCATACTTGCCCAAGTCTCGCTGGTTCAGACCGAACACATCAATCAATGTCGGGTTTTCTCCAAGCGCGCGCAACGCCACACCCAGATTGGAATGCGTGAAGACGTAGTGAAGTATTACAAAGCAGATCACAGCCACCACGACCGCCACCAGCGACATCGGTGCGATGAAGAGTCCCGGCATCATCTCAACGCTTCGACTCCAGTCAGTACTGACTGTCATCAGACCTTTGCCAAAGAAAATGGCAATCAGGTTCTCCACCACGATCGCAGAGCCAAACGAAGCCGCAAACACCGTGAAAAAAGAACCTTCGTGGCGCTGAATGACGACATACACCCAGCGATTCAGGAGCACACCAAACAGTCCGGCTGCCACTGTCGAGCCGGCCAGAGAAAGCAGAAAACCGAGTTCTAGAACCTGGTAGCACTCATAGAACACAAACCCGGCAATGGTGAAGGTGGCACCATGCGCTGCATGGAACACTCGGGTCATGCCAAAGATCAGAGAGAACCCTGCGGCAATCAGGGCATAAAGCGCCCCCGTCTGGATGCCGTTGACCAATAGTTGCAAATACAGCATGGTGCCCCACTTTTCCTGGATTCAGATTACTTGCCGGACTTGACGATTTTGGTAGTGCCGTCACCCACAATCTCGTTGATCTGGACGGGTGCCCTGACCGTGCCGTCTTCCATGAACGAAACAGTTGAACCCACAAAATCAAACGATGGAGTGCTCTTGCGCTGCGCAAGCAAATTGGCACCCGTGACTGGCTTGCCCTGCTTCTGAACGGCCTCGACCAAATCCGCAAACAACATGGTTGCGTTGTAATAGTTGATCGCGTAAGTGTTGGGCTCTTTACCGTATTTAGCCGTGTAGTCCTTGACCATGCGCTGGGTGCGTGGATCCGGGCTCTGACGATTGACCTCCTGACTCGTAAAGAAACTACCCTTGGCCTCTGGCAGCGACAACATCGACGGCATTGAAAACACCGAATAACTTGCAACCGGCTGACTCACACCATTGTCACGCAATTGCTTGACCAGCTGAACCTGCTGATTACCATAAGAAGCAATGTAAACAGCGTCAGGACGGGTGTCACGCACGCGCGCGGCCACGCCCGAGAACTGCTGTGCCGCCGCCGGAATCGAAAATGCACCGACCAGCTCCCCACCGGCCTGCTTGAGCTCCTTGTCCAGCACCTTGCGGGCGGCCTCGCCGAGAGGATCATCGATGTATACCAGGGCGATACGCTTCAAACCCTTGTCCTTGACCAGAAAAGGAACCATCGACGCAACCTCCAGGTTGGCCAGCGGGATCACGTTCCAGAAATAGGGTCCGAGTTCAGCCAGATCAGGGCCAACACCACCGCCGTTGACAATGATGACCTGATTGCGAGCACCCAGAGGTGCCACAGCCTTGGAAACGCCCGTGTAGGCCGACAGCATGTAGGGGACTTTCTCGACATTGATCAGCTTGTTGGCTGCAATCACACCCTGGGTTGGCAAGGCCTGACTGTCCTCATAGACCACACCAAATGATCCTTTAAGACGTTTATCCGCATTGACATGTTCTACAGCCAAATTGATACCCGTCGCAAACAGTTCCCCTGCCTCTGCGTTGGAACCGCTCATGGGGAACGCTGCGCCAAGCTTGATATCCTGCGCCAAAGCAGGGGCGACCACTATTGCCTGGCAAAGTGCCAGCGCACCGAGTAACTTCTTCATTACCGTCTCCAAATACGTCGTAATCCGGACGACAGGAACTGCGTGGTCGCCCGGTGCTGCGAAGTCTGTAAGGTTTTAAACACATTGTTGTAAGACTTCAGGCGAACACAATGCAGTGTCGACAACCGACCGTCAAGTTAAGGTAATCCCGAACGCAAACACATCAGAGTGCGCTCGAAATGGATCACCTCTGACCTGCCAATCGAAACAGATATCCACATAAACTCACGACACCTCACCCAGCGGAGCTCCGGAGCCCTGAAAAAAGACTATATCCTCAACGCGTTACATTAAAAAAGTGTTGCCAGCGCTATGATCGATGAAAAGTCTGTCGGCTGGTTTTTTTGCATTCAGGGCTGGTTCCAGAAAGCCCTTGGAGCGTCGAGTCATGCGGACCGGTAAGACCACCTCAAACAAAAGTGGCAAACACACAACAGACCACCTTTCTCGTGATGTGCGAATCTGCATAGATCATGAAAGGGTGGCAGCACAACCTTGCTGAACTCAAGATATGGAAAGCTCTTATACCGGCACGAGATTGCCAGTGGTCTTTTCAGTTACCCGCATCCATGAAAACACTTTCTGACCGGCGGTTCCAGGTCAATCTGCAGCAACTGATCCTGTTGCTCGCGCTGACGGCTGTGCTGATCATGCTGGTCAACAGCCTGATCATCAGCTCACAGGTACAGCGTGATCTGATGGTTCAAAACGTGCTCGATTCCAACCATGCCTATGCCGCAAAGCAGGCGGCCAGTATCAATGAATTTCTGGACTCTTCCCAGCAGCAACTGGCTTACAGTGCCGGCATGCTTTCGAGTCAGTTTGACAATCCGCAGGCACGGCAGGAAGAAGTGACGCGCCTTAACCTTCAGACAAACAGTTTCAACACTGTTGTGCTAGTCAACAGCGAAGGGTTGATTCTTGCAACCGACCCTGACCTGGGCTTACTGGGCAGCATGCTTCAATCTGAAGTGACAGCCGCTATGCTACGCGGGAAGCGACCAGAGATCAGCGCACCTTTCCTGTCGGCCACAGGCAATCTGGTTGTTTTCATTTCCGAGCCGATTTTCACCCCGGCCGGCGAGTATCTAGGTTTTGTCGGTGGCACGATTTATCTGAAAGCCGAGAACATGCTCAGCCTCATCCTCAGAGACCATTTTCATACTGACGGATCGTACATCTATGTGATCGATCAGAGTCGTCGCTTGCTGTTTCATCCCGACACAGACCTGATCGGAACCACCATGGGCAACAGCGCGGCGGCGGATCGGGTGTTTTCTGGTCAATCCGGGGAGATGCGTGTTCTGAACAGCGCGGGATTGGATATCCTGGCTGGATATGCACCCGTTGCCAGAACCGGTTGGGGGGTGGTCGTCGAGCGACCGACTGAGCAGGCAATTGCATCGCTTGATAACTCTGTCAAGCAAGTACTGATCAACTCTCTTCCCCTGGCGCTGATCATCATGATCGGCATCATCTGGCTGTCGCGACGCATCGCCAGCCCGCTAAACAGCATGGCGGAGGCCGCGAAAAACCTGGATAAACCCGGGATTGATGAAAGAATACGTGCCAGCCGCGCATGGTACTTTGAGGCGGCTGAGCTTAAACGCGCCTTGCTGCGCGGTGTCAGCTTGATGCACGGCACGATTGAGCGACTCAATCATGACGCGCAGGTTGATGCACTGACTGGACTATTCAATCGTCGCAGACAAGACGAGACGCTGGCCCAGTGGAGTCAGGAAAAACGCCCCTTTGCTTTACTCGAAATGGACATTGATTTTTTTAAACGGGTCAATGAT
>CAZBIN010000074.1:0-9227 GCA_964491995.1 uncultured Orrella sp. | reverse complement strand
CGACCGTGTCTTGCAAAACGTTGCTTTGTTGATGCGAGAGTGCACACGAAGTCACGACGTCCTGTGTCGTGTCGGTGGAGAAGAGTTCACGCTGCTTTTGCCCGACACCAGCGCCGCATCTGCGCTCGAGGTCGCGCAACGACTGCGCATTCGCGTGGAGGCCTCAGTATTTCCCGAAGTCGGTCACATCACGGTATCAATTGGTGTTGCACATTGGCCAGAGCACGTCGAGGATATCGCGAATGTTTTCAAGATGGCCGACGAAATGCTTTACAAAGCCAAAAGACTGGGTCGCAACCGGGTGGAGACGCAATCCTGTGAAGCAGTCTGCGCATGAACAGAGCAATGACCTAGCTCTGAGAGCCATTGCCAGTCGCGAGCGATCAGCACCCTGCCCTACCCTGACAACTCCCGGCCCAACACGTCCCCGGCGGGCTTGCCAACGATCTTTTCATAGAGTGGTGCATCGGTGTCTCCCTCGCTTCCCACCAGCAACACCCGCGAGTCCTGATCAAGCCCCAGCAACTGCCAGACATGAGGCGCTTTGCGCGCTGCGAGCAGCAATGCCAGCCCTGCTGCACCGGTCTCACCCGACACAATCGCAGGATCAAGACCTTTAGGCTGAGCGAACCTGCACATGGCCTCAAGTGCATAGTCATCGCCCACCATGCTGTAAACCTGAACGCCGGGACGCAGGATATCCCAGGCCAGTGGTGAAACTTCGCCACAGGCAAGACCCGCCATCACGGTATCCAGTTCACCAGGCACCGCAACCGGTCGCCCCTGCTGCCCACTTTGAAAAAAGCAGGCGGCCTGTTCCGGCTCGACCACAATCAATCGTGGGCGTCTGGACTGCCAGTGCTGCCAGAACACCGCGCACACCGATGCGGCAAGCGCACCGACGCCAGCCTGCACAATCACGTGTGTGGGTGGCTCGCCATGCAATTGAGAAATCACCTCACGCGCCATCACGCCATAACCGTGCATGACATCGATCGGGATATCCCGATAGCCTGCATAGGTCGTATCTGACACCACAGTCCAGCCATGACGTCGTGCCTGCTCGGCAGCATGTCGAACCGAATCATCATAGTTACCGGGCACCCTTACAACCTCGGCACCAAAAGCTTCGATAGCCTGAACCCTGGCCTGGCTGACCGTCGCGTGAACGTAGATCACGCAGCGGCAACCAAACATCTTCGCACCCCAGGCGACCGAACGCCCATGATTGCCGTCGGTCGCGCATGTGACGGTCATGGCCGCTGTCGCCTGCCGATACTGCCCACTGAGAATTTCTTCGGCACTGACCGTCACACCAGGATGCAGCTTGCTGATCTGCTGTTCAAGCACGCGCAACACCGCGTAAGCACCCCCCAGCGCCTTGAAGCTTTTAAGGTTGAATCTGAAACTCTCATCCTTGTAATACAGTGCACCCATCCCGAGCTCAGATGCCAGAGTCGGCAGAAAGTGCAGCGGCGTCGCCTGATAGCCTGGCCAGAGAGAAATCTCACGCTGCGCCGCCTCAAAACCCTCCTCATTCAGAATCGTCGATAGTGGGAATGAGAAGGGGGTGTCAGACGAAGCCGCATCGGTATTGAGGTACGCAGCAACCGACGCTTCCTGTTCAATAACTCGCATCCAGACTCTCCGACGATTAAACGAGAGGATTCTCGCAAACTTATCTCTGACGATACGCTTTCCGGCACGCTGTCTGTTAGAGTAACCTTACTGAATACCTTAGTTTTTTTACAGGAATCGCAGAGTCGGGAATCGAACCGTCCTGTTTGTTCATTTATGCCATGGTTCGTCGTACACACAAAACCGCGTCAGGAAGCACGTGCGCTCCAGAATCTGGAGCGGCAGGGATTTTGCTGCTTTTTACCGACACTCGCTAAGAAGAAGACAACACGACAAGGTCTGAAGGTGGTTCAGGAGCCCCTGTTCACGCGATATCTTTTCATCGATCTCGACACGACCCTGTCCGGAAAAAGCTGGGCGCCGATCCGCTCCACGCTGGGTGTATCGAGACTTGTCACGTTCGGCATCGAACCGGCCAGGGTCGACGCTCGCCTGATCGAGTTTCTGAAGGAACAACAATCCAGGCAAGAGGCTCCACCCTCACCGTACCGTGAAGGCGACAAGGTTGTCATCAAAACGGGACCTTTCGCCGGGCTTGAAGCGGTCTATCAGATGGACGATGGCGAGCGTCGAGCGATGGTTCTCATCGAGCTGATCCAGAAGCCTACCAAATTGCAAATCGACATCACCGAGATTGCGCCAGCAGAGCAATGACCCGTGTTGCGAAACCGCGTTGACCGTCTCCGTAAAAGAATCCTGGCACCTACGGTGTTCTAGCCGTTATTCTGCTTGTGCAACGAAGGTCAGACACACGGATACCCAAGGACAGTGATATTCAAGTGTTCGATTGTTCTGTTTGCAGCTCTCATATCTGATCAGGAGACAAAATGGATATCGGTCTTTCGGGAAAATGGGCGGTCGTGTGTGGCGCCAGCAAAGGTCTGGGTTATGGCTGCGCAGAGGCACTCGCCAGAGAAGGGGTGCATCTGGTCATCAATGCCAGAACTGCGAGCACGCTCAAGGATGCTGCCCAGAGGCTGGCCTCTGAACACGGTGTGACTGTGCATGCAGTGGCCGGTGACGTCTGTGACCCAGCCATCCAGGCGCAATTGCTCGGAGCCGCACCGCAAGTCGACATTCTGATTAACAATGCCGGTGGTCCTCCACCCGGGGATTTCCGGGACTTTTCCCGGGACGACTGGATCAAAGCCCTCGAACAAAACATGCTCGCACCGATCGAGCTGATTAAGGCCACCGTCGATCCCATGATCGAGCGCCAGTTCGGACGAATCGTCAACATCACCTCGATGTCCGTCAAGATGCCCATCGAGTCACTGATTCTGTCCAACGGTGCGCGTGCAGGTCTCACCGGTGTAGTTGCCAGCCTGGCGCGCGATGTGGCGCACCATAACGTCACCATTAACAACCTGCTACCCGGCAAGTTCGACACTGACCGGCTTCGAGGCAACGCCATCAAACGTGCGGCCGCCGCCAATCGCTCGGTCGAGCAGGAGTTGCAGCTGACTGCAGCGAATGTTCCAGCCGGACGGCTTGGCGTGCCCAGCGAGTTCGGACATGCCTGTGCGTTTCTATGCAGCGCTTACGCCGGATACATCACAGGGCAGAACCTGCTGATCGACGGTGGTGCCTATCGAGGGGTCATGTGAGATTCTGACCGCCACGGAGAAGGGCGACTCAGAACGGCGATTCCTGCACGCTCAGGCGATTGCCGCCTGAGTCGCTTCGGTGGATTTCATGGGATGGCCCAACAGTACCGGCTCTGCGCAGGCTCAGACGCGATGCCCTCGCGCGCGACGATGGGTCACGCCGAGAAGACTCCGAGAAGACGCCAACAAGACGCCCACCGGATTCAGGCAGCATCTGCCATGTCTGCATCCGGATTGGCGTGTTGCTGTCCTCGCTTTAAATTGATCGGCGCCATCAGTGCAAGTCCCATCACAAACAAAACGCTGGTCGCTGCGATGGCAAGGCGCTGATCGCCCCCGGTTGACCAGGTCACCAGACCGTACATCAACGGTCCAATAATGCTGGCAACACGGGTTGCCAGCGTCCATAGTCCGTAGAACTCTGCCAGACGGTCCCGAGGCGACAGCAGACCGACCATGGCTCGCCCGACAGACTGACTCGCACCCATGCTCAGCCCCGCAATCGTTGCCGCTATCCAGAAACCGCCCTTGGTAGTCACCAGCGCGGCAATGACACAGGTCGCAAACCAGGCCAGCAAGGTGATCGCCAGCGCAAGCTTGTGGCCTATCCGGTCTTGACCGTACCCAAGCAGCAGAGCCCCGGCAACCGCCGCAATGTTGAGCACAAAAATCAGTAACATGGTTTCATCCTGCCCAAAACCGATGACTTCTTGTGCATAAATCGCCGCAAGAGTTATCGCGACAGTGACACCCCCCATGTAGGCAACCGTACAGGCCAGCAACCAGATAAAGTCGCGATACTGCCGGGCATGACGCCAGGTCTCTCACCGGGCACACCACGCTCTTTGATCAGGGCAATTGAAATGGTTGCCGCGACCGCAAATATGCTCGCTGTCAACAGCATGGTGACCGGAACAAACGACTCGGCTTGCTGGCCTTGTCCCTGCGCCCAGATCACATAGGCCAGACAAATACCAAGCGTGAGCATTCCACCGAGATATCCAAAGCCCCAGCCCCAGCCACTGATCCGGCCCATTGCCCTCTGACGTGCCAGCCCTGGCAGGAAAGCAGAAATCAGTGACTCTCCCCAGCTAAAGCAGGCATTGGACATGATCACCAGAATCACGCCCAGCCAGAGCTGACCAGGACCTACGCTGGCCAGACCTGCTGTCGCAATCACACACCCCAGTGTGGTCCAGGCCAGTGCGCGACGTTTGGCCTGATGCTGATCGGCCCAGGCCCCAAGCAAGGGAACCGTCAGCATCACCAGAAGATTTGATGCACTCAGGGTCAGCGTCCACAACAGCGTTCCCAGCGCCTCCCCACCTGCGACCACCCCGACGAAATACGCGGAAAAAACTGCGGTCAGGACAACCGTGGTGTATCCCGAGTTGGCAAAATCGTAGAGTGCCCAGCCGAACACTTCACGCGGCCTGACACCAGGACGCAACATCGACTGCAAAGAGTTGCCCTTGGGAGGACACGGATCGGGTGACGGATGCAAACAAAAACTCCTGATTAAAAACCAACAAACAACCGGGAACTGATTCTTCTGCACACACATGCCCGGGAAGTCACGCAAGCCATGGATCAAAGCGCGATGTTTTGAGCGCCATGTACTGAGCGCCAGTGCCCATTAGATCAAATGGCACTGCCACGCGGGTGACGTTCTCATTGCGAGTGTTTCAGCCCCAGTCGCCGGGCCAGTTTGTGCAAGTTACTAATGTCCACACCCAGTGCCCTGGCGGCTGCTGACCAGTTGCCATGATGCCTGTCGAGTGCCATACGGATGCGCTGCTGCTGAAACAGTTCGGTCGCGAGTCTTAACGGGATGTCCTGAGGTGGTGATGATGGCAGCGTATGGGTGTCAGGTCCTTCGTGCCGATTCGCGACGGGATCCTGCCGCCTGGTTTCCAGGGCCAATAACTCGGGCTCAAGCGTCACAATCTCGTCACGGCTGGCTCCGTGGCTGACAGCTCGAAGCGCGGCACGACTGATCACGTGCTCCAGCTCCCGGACATTGCCTGGCCATTCATATGAACACAAGGATGCCTGAGCCTGATCTGACAGGCGCAGGCTATGCAGACCGAGGCGGGCACGGTTCAGCTCGAGAAACCGGCCTGCTAGTAGAAGCACGTCCGCACCCCTGTCACGCAAGGCAGGTACGTGCACCGGGTAAACAGAAAGCCGGTGATACAAGTCAGCGCGAAACCGACCGGTCCGTATGCTGTCGGTCAGGTTTCGATTGGTGGCCGAAACAATCCTGACGTTCGCCTTTCGCGGGGAGTCCTCTCCGAGACGCTGGATTTCACCGTTCTGCAGTGTACGCAGCAGCTTGGCCTGCACACTCAAAGGCAGTTCACCCACCTCATCCAGAAAAAGTGTGCCGCCATCAGCAGCTTCGATACGTCCGGCCCGATCCGCACTGGCCCCTGAAAACGCTCCTTTGCTGTGACCGAACAGCTCACTCTCGGCGAGTGACTCCGGCAAAGCCGCGCAGTTGACATGAATCATCGGCTTGGCAGCACGCTTGGAGCGCTGATGCACACGCAGCGCAAAGAGCTCCTTGCCAACACCCGTCTCTCCCAGCAAAAGTATCGGGAGATCTGAATCTGCTGCCACATCAATTTCATGCAATAACTCACGCATCACCGGGCTCTGCCCAAGGATCTCAGTGTCGTGGGGCATGTCAACGGGACCAAACGACTGAGCCCCCCTGAGCAATCGCAGACCGCGATTGTCCTCTTCCAGTCGCGAGATGCGCATTGCAGCTTCGGTAATTCGCGCAAACGCAGACAGCGCCGAGATATCGCGCGGGGTAAAGCTTCGACCTTCCAGTGCATCCAGCGTGAGCGCTCCCCAGAGACGCCCCTCCAGATGCAAGCTGACACCTAGGCAATCATGGACTGGAAGCGGCTGGCCAAGATACTGATCCAGCAGACCGTCATAGGGATCAGGTCTGGGATCGCCTGGCATGAAACGCACCGGTTCACGATGCGAAACAATACATTCGAGCCTCGGATGCTGGGCAATCACAAAGCGGCGTCCCATGGCTTCCCTGGCAAGCCCATCAAGCGCCAACGGCACCAGGCCCTCGCCGTCAGATTTGAGCAGACCCACAGCCTCGCAACGAAATCGCTCGCGCAGCGTTCGCACAAGTCGCTGAGCACGAATCGCTTGCGGCAAGTCAGTCACCAAATCCGCAACGAGTGAAAGCTCTGTCTGCATGGTCAATTCAACCCATTTGTCAGGTAACAAATACCTATATTGGTTTGGTATTTTTTACCGTGAGAATTAAAACCTCAATATAAATCAGAATGTTAATGGATGGCACAGAACTTGCTGATTTCAACTTGCTAATTTCATAGTGCCATGCACCCATCCAGTCAACAGTCCGGGAGAGCACGGCCGGCTAAACAATCTACGGAGTCATGAATAGTATGAAGAACCATCTGCTTGACCAGACCATAGGAGCCATTGCCTGCGACATCCCTGGCGCCACCCGAGTGTTTCACGCTTACCGCCTGGACTTCTGCTGCGGGGGCAACAAGACGTTGGGAGAAGCGCTTGAGCGCAGAAACATTGTCGATGTCGCGCCCATTCTTGATGCACTGAACAACCTGAGCCAGGATCCGTCGGCGTCCGCCAAGGACTGGCGCGAAGCCAGCAAGCAGGATCTGATTGAACATATTCTCAAGCGCTATCATGAAAGGCACAGAGAGGATCTTCCTGAACTGATCCGTCTGGCACGCCGTGTCGAGCAGGTGCATCATGACCACCGGACCTGCCCGACCGGGCTGGCGGATCATCTGACTGACATGCAGCAAGAGCTCGAGAGTCACATGCTGAAAGAAGAGCAGGTGCTGTTTCCCATGCTACGACGCGTTGATGCCACCCAAGTACCCGCACCGGTTGCGATGATGCGCTTTGAGCATGACCAGCATGGTCAGGCTCTGGAAAGAATTGATCAGATCACTGCAGACATTCGTGAACCTGCAGATGCCTGCAACACATGGCGCGCACTTTATGCCGGATTGCGACAACTGCGAGAGGACCTGATGCAGCACATCCATCTTGAAAACAACATTCTGTTTGAGGGACATCAGGAGCGTCACGCAGCATGAACATAACGCCAGCCCAGGTGCCTGACCCGGGATTTGAAACCCCTGTGCAGATGCTTGATGCCTGCCACGACAAGGTCAGGCACTTCACGAACTTGTGCCTGCGCCTGGCTGCGCACGTCCAGGAGCATGGCGCCAGCGGACAGACCGTAGAGGCGGCCACTCGCATTCTCAGATACTTTCGAATCGCAGCCCCGCTGCACCACCAGGACGAAGAGCTGGACTTGTTCCCGGCGCTGCTGGGTCTGGAACGACCTCTCATTGATGCGCACCAAGCTCGCACACTGCGTGCCCAGATCGGGATTCTGGAGTCCGAGCATCGACAACTCGAAGAAATCTGGCGCGACATCGAACCTTGGCTCGAGTCTATTGAGAAAGGTCAAGAGTCTGCGAGTCCGCGAGGGCTCAAAAAGTTCGTGGACATCTATGATGCCCACATCGAGCGCGAACACAGCAAGGTGTTTCCTTGCGTGGCATTTCTACCCGACTGGCAACGCAGACAGATCTGTCTGCGCATGGCGCAGCGTCGTGGCCTGACTGTTTAAAGAGAGAAAATATCATCATGTGGTTCAACAAGTTGCGACTGGCTGGTCGCGAAATTCTCCCGGTGTTTCAAGGTGGAATGGGTGTAGGTATCTCCGCTCACCGACTGGCTGGAGCCGTTGCGCGCGAAGGTGCCATGGGGACTATTGCCAGCATTGACCTGCGTCACCACCATCCCGATCTGGTCGAGATGACGGAGAAATGCAAAGACAGAGAAAAGGTCGACGCCGCCAATCACATTGCCCTTGACCGCGAAATCCGCATGGCCAAAGACATCGCACAAGGCAACGGGCTGATCGCAGTCAATGTCATGAAAGCGGTCAGAGACCATCCCGCACTGGTGCGCCAGGCCTGCGAAAGTGGTGCCGACGTCATTGTGATGGGTGCCGGACTGCCGATTGATCTACCGGAAATGGTCCAGGATTACCCGCACATCGGACTGGTGCCGATTCTGTCTGAGGCCCGCGGGATTGGCATTGTGCTCAAGAAGTGGATGAAAAAAGGACGTCTGCCAGATGCCATCATCATCGAACACCCTGCCCACGCAGGCGGGCATCTGGGCGCCACGCGGATTGAAGATCTGAATTCCGAGAAATTCGACTTCGCAACCGTACTCGCGCAGACACACGCACTTTACACAGAGCTTGGGCTGGGCGAGGATGCCCCGCCGCTTGTGCTGGCCGGTGGCATCGACTCGCACGAGAAAGTACGTCACTGGCTCAGCTCCGGGGCGCAAGGGGTGCAGCTTGGCACCGCCTTTGCTGTGACAGAAGAAGGTGATGCCCATCCGAATTTCAAACAGGTGCTGCTCAATGCACAGCCCAGCGACATGACCGAGTTTGTGAGCGTCGCAGGGCTACCCGCACGCGCAGTCGCAACCCGCTGGCTCAAAAGCTACAAGAACAGCGAGCAGCGACTGGCCAATTGTGCCAAAGCAGATCCAAGGCGTTGCTCGCAAAGGGCAGACTGCCTGACTCAATGCGGCCTGAGAGACGGTATCAGCCGCTTTGGTCAGTTCTGCATTGATCTCAAACTGATCGCCGCATTAAAAGGCGAAGTCGACAAAGGCCTGTTCTTCAGGGGTGCGGGTCAGTTGCCATTTGGCCAGACCGTCAGAAGCGTACGGGAGCTGATCGACTATCTGCTGACAGGTCATATGCCCAAGCTGGCAATTTGACGTCCTCCTCGTCCTCAGCCGTTGGCTGGCGCGAGGATCGCGAGAAGGACGAGGATTCCCGGGCCACACGCGCTGCACTGCCACTCTCTTATTCCAGGACCTGCGATACCTTTCTGGGTATTTCGGCCGCGATGCGGGCAA
>CAZBIN010000073.1:0-13362 GCA_964491995.1 uncultured Orrella sp. | reverse complement strand
ATCCAAACTAACATCTCTCCCGGTTCACGATTGCACCACAGGCAATATGGAATTGCAGACAGAAGAGTCTCAGTTTTTTCAAACTTCGATAATGCATAAAGTGCGTCTGGTTGGTTCGCTCTTGATAGAAGTCTTGTAAAGAGGCGTAGTCTTCCTTCAGGAACCGTCTCTTTGGAGAAGATGTATCCATGCTAATGGTCATCGCTGAGCGAAAGACGGAGCGCCCCCTGTCCAACTCCAACACTTTGTTCTCGTGCATGTAGAGAAGTGCGTGTTCAAGCGCAGTTGCTGGTTCACGTAATTGACCCTTGAGCTCCAAGTCCTGTTCGATGGCATTGAGCAGGTCTCTTACCTTGCACTCAATGCGATGCGATGCTTCGCGGTTTTCTTGAGGAATCTGGCCGAACAAGTGGTTGAGAGCCACCCTCGATACCGCGCGTCGTCGAGCGCAAATATCTCGAATTTGTCGCCATGGGCGATGCACAGTGATGGCCAAAGTCTCTGGCCCAAGTGGCCTGGAATCGAGCATGCTTCGCTTCTCAGTCCCTGAGCCGAAACTCTCAGAAAGAGACCGAATACAAGACCTCAAGGCTTCAGCTGTGATGTGCTTGCTGCGATGTGGAATGCGTTTGCGCAACTCTGTGCAGACCGCACGGACACTTAGGAGCTGTGGTTCTTGACCGGCAGCAGCGTCTGGCGCTTCCATGCACATTAGGTCGAGAAGTTCGACTTCGAGCCCCTCAACATCCCGAAGTGTTTGTTGAGACGCGCCCTTGCCGCTGCGTACCACTCTCACCGTGAGACCAAGGTCATTAACAATAATCCCGAGCTTCTCCAGTTCGGGGTTCTAAGCCGGAACCGCCGAAAATTCCGTCAGCCGATCAACGTGGCTTGTCCCGCGCCCGGTCGATGGGGTAGACCCAACAGTCGTGTCACTAGCCGCCATTTCGATCACGGCAATGCCAGCCGGACGTCACGTCCAGATTGTTCCGGTCTGGATGAGGCCGACTGACGTCTCGGATGACGGGTGGCATACAACTGCTGTGAGTCCTGCAGGGGGGCAGCTGCCTGACCGGACGGCGAGCATCAGCCCATCTCATGTATTAGTCATGTCAGCTTTGACACTGCGCACGCGACGGCACCCGACCCACACCGGTCAGATGATGTTTTCATTATCATTAACCGTTTTCAGATCCTATACCTGCCGTTGGCCCTTGTCTTCAGCAAATCAGCCACATCAAGGAGCGACCGTATCCTTCAGCACCACTCCTATCCTTGCAATCGCCTGATTGCTGGCCTGCATGGATGCTTTGGTTTGCGTGATATAGATGCCAACCACCAGTGGCTGCTTCGATGGCGGCCAGATTACTGCGACGATCGAGCGTGAGCCGTAACCCCCCGCGCCGGTCTTGTCGGCGATCTTCCAATCGGATGGCAGTGAGGCACGCAGGAGCGCACCAGCAACCTGATCGTCCAGCATCCATTGCGTCAGCTGGGATCGGGATGAGACTGACAACGCGTCGCCAAGAAGTATCTTTCTAAGACTATTGACGATGGCGTTGGGAGTGGTGGTGTCACGCACATCGCCCGGCGTACCTTCGTTCAACTCGGGTTCTTTGCGATCAAGCTGGGTTTCTTCATCGCCGATAGACCGCATGTATGCGTTGAATCCGGTTGCTCCTCCAATGGCATCAAAGACGACGTTTGCGGCCGTGTTATCGCTATAGCTCACCGCTGCCTGACAAATCTTGCCTAAGGTAACGGTTTCGGGTGACAGCGACTTTTCCGTAATCGGCGAATAGGTGACCAGCATTTCCTTGCTGATCGATACGGATTGGCCCAGAGAGAGGGACTTACCATCGACCTTCGCGAGCAAAGCTGCACAGGAAAACGTCTTGTGCGTACTGTTCAATGGAAACCGCTCATCGCCCCGATAGTTCCAAGTCGTTCCAGTGTTTGAGTCAAACACGGTCATGCCGACTCGGGCCTGCAAGGCGCTCTCCTCGGACTGGACGGCTTGGATCAGCTTCGTGGTGTCTAGGGCGAATACGGGGGTTGGAATAAACGAGGCAACGACACATACAAGCACGACGCCTATTCCGGCCGCAAATTTGTTTCTCAATGTAGGTTTCTCCACGGAAAGTACGTACATGCCAAGAGTTAGCCGCCACCGGAACCCAAGTGTCCGGTTTCTAACGGGACATCAGCCGCTCGTGCGGCTAGATCGTACCAGGCCGCAGGGTCCGTTCCTGGCCGCCTGCCGCCGACCGCGGTCTGGCTCGAAAGCAGTCTGTCAACGCGCCGTTTCATTGTTGCCATGATCATATCTTAATCGCGCACAGGCGGCCACAGGCGGGCAGTATGAACCAGCGTCAGTATCCACACCGTTTCGCCGTCGATCTGATACACCAGGCGATAGCTTTCGTGCGGGATCAACTCGCGGGTCCCGGGAATCTTTCCCGGCTTGCCCAGCATGGGGTGCTGGATCAAGCGGGCGGCCGCGTCGCTGAAAATCTCATCCATCCGGGCCGCCGCGCGCGGATTGTCGGCTGCGATGTAGTCCCACACATCGGCACGGTCTTGCTGCGCTTCGGGCGTCCAGACAACTCTCACGACTGCCTCGCCACACTGGCACGCCGTGCGGCGAATTCGGCCTCAACTTCATCGTTCGACCGCCCCAATCCAGCGCGCATCGAAGCCCGGCCGGCTTCGACCTTGCGGCGCAGGAACTCGTCGTACTCGCGCGACTCGCGCTGGCGCTGAACGAACTCGCGCATCAGCTCGCGCAGCACTTGCGACGCCGGGCGATGGGCCGCCTCGGCTTCGGCCATAAACTCGGCGCGCAACTCAGGCTCCAGCTTCATCGTGAAAACGGCTTGTTTTGACATGATCGGGGCCTCCTGCCACTTGATACTAACAAAGTATATACGCCGTCATTACTAAGCGCTATTCACAGAACGCTGCAAGGCGGGCGTGCGCTAGGCCAAGGCCTGTCGGAAAACATTTGTTTTTCGACAGGCCTTCAACGGTCCTCTGCAACAACCCCAGCCATCAACACATCACACAGCACGATGGATTCGATCGCTCTGCCTGGCCACGCGACCCGAGTGGCGCAGGCTGGAGCGCCGCACTGCTGCAATCAGGCGCATGCCAAGCACCAAGCGATTACCGTCATGTAAGCACCTCGGGGTTCAATTCTTTTACCGCTGGATAAGCCGCCAACAAGGGAATCACCGCCACCGCTGGGTCAGGTGACCGAGTGACTTTGTTTCGGTGTGCCCCGCCGAAGGGCGTGCGTCAATCAGATTGCTTTTGCAGCACCTGCAGCGCAGCGTTTTCTCCGGCAGTCGCACCGAGCATGACTGCGGCAAGCAATCCATTGCCTGACAGATAACCACTGTCGCCAGACCCTGATACACCTCGGGCCGCACCGCCTCCTACGTACAGACCCGCAATCGGCTTGCCGTCCTGATCAAGCACTCTGGCCTGGGTGTCCACTTCCAGCCCTCCTTGCGTATGGAACAAGGCTCCGGTCACACGGATGGCGCAGAAAGGCGCAACCAGCTTTTGTGATGGATCGAAGGATCGTCCAAATGGATCTGCAGACCGGGACGAATCACGATCGTCGGCCAGTGCCCAGGTTCTGGCGAGTGTCGCGGTCAATGTCTCGGCCGGCACTTGCATGGCACGGGCCAGATCCTCGATCGAATCTGCATGGATGACAGCGCCTGCCATCTGTGCCATCCGGTAGTCTTCAAACTCCATGGCCGCCTGGTGAATGCGGTGGTCGTAGACATTCCAGGCAATCCCGCCTGGCTGTCCCAGCACTTTGCGAGCTTGCTCCGAATAGCCTTCATGCTCATTGGAGAAACGCTCACCGAGGCTGTTGACCTGGAGGCCGCCCATCATCATGACTGACCAGGTGATCAGCGTCTGATGCGGCCAGGCCAGTGAGCCATGTCCCTGGTAAGAGCTGACATCCCGGACTCGAGCACCGATAGCCTCGCCCCAGCGTAATGCATCACCCTGGTTGCCAGCATGTCCGTAGTACACCGCCTGGCCCATGGCTGGCATGTTCTGCCTGACCAGATCGGCGTTGCCACCAAATCCGCTACTGGCCAGAATGATCGCGTCGCACCCAATCTGTTCAGACGAGCCGTCGGGACGACAGATCTCGACGCCGCAGACGGCACCATCAATGTCTCGCAGCAAAGCCGTGACCTGCGCATCACAAACGATGTCAACGCCCGCCTTCTGCGCGGCAAGGGTCAGGGCACCCATCAGTTCGTCACCGGTGCGCCGGGGAGTGCCATGCATCCGCATCACGGAATGGCCGGGATACAGAAAGCCGGTGACCAGACTGAACTCAATACCGTGCTTGTCCGCAAGCCAGTGCAAGGTACTGGCCGAGCGCTGGGCCACCATGGCAACAATGGCGGGATCTGCCTGATAGCCATTCTTTTCCTGGATATCGCTGGCCATCAGAGCCGGGGTGTCTTTGACGTCCAACGCCGCTTGCCAGCGTGTGCCGGCGGCCGGAATCAGTCCGGATGACATGGCCGTGCTGCCCCGTGGCACGGCATCGCGTTCGAGCACCAGCACCTCGGCACCCTGGTCGCGTGCCGCCAGCGCGGCAACCAGTCCGCAGGCGCCGGCACCGACAATGATGAGTGGCACGTGAACGTCCAGAGGCCTCTGGACGAGCCTTACTGCGGAATTGTCGACAGTCATGGCGTCTGCGCCTGACAGGCCTGCACGATCTGACCGGCACTGGCAAACCAGATGTCGTCGCGCTTTGCGAGCAGATGCTCAATGACCCGGTGCACGCAGCCAATGCGGTGTGGCTGGCCGGTCAGCCAGGGATGCAGACTGATGCCGAGCATCCTGCCCGCGCTTGTCGCCGTGGCTTCCTTGAGCATGAAGTCCACCGCATCGGTCACCTGATCCACCCATTCGTCTTCACTGTGCAGATTGCTGCCGATCACGAAGCTGTCTTCGATCTCGGTGTTGAGCGGCAGCATCGTCAACGGTCCTGTTTTGACGGAAACAGGGTAGGGCATGTCGTCGTTGACCCAGTCCATGCAGTAGCGGATGCCGTGCTCGGGCAGGATCTCCAGCGTGTTCCAGCTCTGGTTGCGAGCCGGGCTCAACCATCCATGGATCGGCTTTCCGGTGGCTTTCTGAAGTGCCTGGATCGAGCGCGCAATCAGCGCTGACTCTGCTTCACGCGAAAGCTCTGGGGAGAGCAGATGGTCCATGTCCCAGCCATGCGCCACGATCTCTGCGGCACTTTGACCGATGCGCTGCAGCAGTTGTGGCGCAAGATCGGTCAGCGTTGCGTTCACGGCGTAGGTGACCGGTAACTGGTACTTCTCAAATAGATGAAGGAACCGGTAGATGCCAACCCGATTGCCATAGTCCCGTAAAGAAAAGTGCCGCAAGTCCGGATAGGGCATGGTCATGCCAAACGGCACTTTGAAGGGCTTGCCCTTTTGATCCAGCGGGAAGTGCTGAAGCGAGACATTGATCCACACCGCAAGGGGCTTGTTCCCGGGCCAGGCAACCGGTGCACGGCTGCCCAGCATCGACCACTGATACCAGTCATGGTCATAGCCGTAGCGGCGTCGATCATACTGAAGGTACGCACCGTCCAGCCCAGGGGAGGAAACCGGTGAACCCGCTTTGTCATGATTGCTCATGCTGCACCTCCTTTGACTGTCGAGACAGCGTTTGCCTGGGCAGCCATGTTGGTGACTGCACTGTCATAGCAGTGGCTCATGTAGTACTCGGCAATCTCTCGACCTGTGGTGACCCACACATCCTTGTGACCCGTGATGTACTCAAGAGCCTCTTCAAATGCTGCCAGTCGATGTGGGCAGCTGACCTGGTAGTTGTGCGTCGGGATGCACATCACGGTTCCGGATTGCGCCCCTTCTTCGTAAAGCCTGTCAAAGTGACGCTTGAGCATTGTCAGGTAGTGACGTGGCGTGACCTTGTTGACGGTGTAAACGATGGTGTCATTCATCTCCAGCGAGTACGGTACCGAGATGAAGCGACGCCCGCTCTGCAGTTTGATGGGCGTGGGCTGATCGTCGTGAAACAGATCACAGGTGTAAATGCCGGCATGACTGTCAGCACCAAACATCTCGGCGGCGACTTCACTGAAGACATCCAGCGTATGGTCGGAGTGCGAGAGTGCCGGTGCCAGATACCCGGAGCAGAGCTGGCCGGTGTGGCGATGAATAGTCTCGATCGAATCGCGAATCATCTCGCGCTCCTGCTCGCGGCTCATGCCGTAGGTGTAGCGAGTGTTGTAGATCCCGTGACTGAAAAATTCCCAGTTGCGCTCTTTGCATGCGGCAATAATTTCCGGGTGATGTTCACACAACGCTGTCGACAGCGAGATGGACCCACGCACGCCATAGCGATCCAGCACCTGCATCTGTCGTTCATGGCCGACCCGGTTGCCGTAGTCACGAATCGAGTAGCCAGGCACACTGGGGTGTGGCGTGGGCCACGCTTTGCGATGCGGGTTGGCTGGCGGGTCAAGCTCGTAAAACTCGATGTTGGGGGCGACCCAGAAAGCCAGTCGTGCCCCGCCGGGCCATGTGATTTTGGGGCGATTTTCGTAAGGCCAGTAGTCGTAATATCCCGGATTGGGCTTCATGTCTGGGCAACCTCCAGTGTTCAGGGCTTGGTTGTTGGTGCACCGTTTTTTGCAGGGTGATGCGTGCGGCGGCGGGTGCTGTGCTCGGCGCTGTGGTCAGTGCAGACGACGGTGCCTTGTTGAGCGCGGCCGTCTGCATTATGTTCAGCTGTCCAGATCAGCAACTGAGGTCAGCAACTGAGATCAGCAATTCAGGTCAGCAACCCGGGGCAAAAACTCAGGACCGGAATTGACTCCAGGGATCCGCACCACAGTTTCACTTCACCGCTTCACCCCACCGCATCACTTCACCACTTCACTCCACCACTGCAAACCGGCACTTCATAAAAGACGATGTCTAGCGGCTCTTGAGCCAGCTGAGCACGTCAGCCACGCTCATCACGTCGGCATACTTCAGGACCATGTCGGTCAGGTTGGCGAAGTGGTAGCTCTCGTGTTTGTCGGCCACACACTCGACCGGCACGATCGTGCGATACCCGCGCGACAGGCTCTCGACCACAGAAGCACGCACACAACCCGAAGTCGATCCTCCGGTCACGATGACGGTGTCGACCTTGTGCCAGACCATCAGTGACTGCAGGTTTGTTTCAAAGAAGACCGAGGCCATGCGTTTGTTAATGAAAATATCTCGATCATGGTCCAGGTCAAGGCGGTCATCAAGCTCGGACCGAACCGATCCGAGCTTGATGTTCTGCAGCGAGTCTTCGGTATTGGTCCGGGTGCCCCAGACGCCTGCGTCCTCGGCAGACTGCATGTAGGCCACATGGGTCCACACTACTGGCCAGTTCAGTTTGCGAAACGCCGCAGCAAGTGCGTTGACGTGTTCAAGCTGGCGGGGATCGGTTTCATAAGCCGTCTTGAACAGATCGGTGCGGGTGTAGGCTTTTTGCAGATCGACGTTGATGAGAATGGCTTTTTCACCGAAACCGAACGGCACCCTCTGGGGGTTGGCCATCACTTCATGAAAAATTTCGCGGGCAGTTTTATTAGACTCAATCATCATGGCTCCTGGACGGGTTTGATTTTTTTAATCTGGGTTGATCGGGTTGCAGCGGTCTGAAAACTCAGTTTCGAATTTCGGCTTCAAAGTTCAGTTTCGATCTTCAGTTCCTGTGCTCAGTTCCTGTATTCAGTTCCTGTGTTCAATCTCCACTTCATGCGCCTGTCGGCACATGAGTTGCAGGTGCATCACTTGCCGGACTTTTCAGCCGATGGCTCATAACGTTGCCCGAGCTCAAGTACGGCAGGCGTTTGCAGCACATTGTTCAGTTGCGTGAAGTCCAGCATCTGCGAGCGCCAGCTGTCAGTCGTACCGGTTTTCTTGAGTGCGGCGAAATAGCCTTGCATGGTGTGGGTTAGGGCACGTACGAGCCCCCCCGGGAAAATCACCACAGAAAACCCCTTGTCATAAAGCGTCTGTGCCGAGTCAATCGGCGTGTCGCCACCTTCGACCATGTTGGCCATCAAGGGCACCTTGCCGCCGAGTGCCTGCATGATCTGTGCGACATGCGCTTCGCCACGGTAGCCTTCGACAAACACAATGTCAGCGCCGGCTTGCTGGTAAGCGACAGCGCGTTCAATGGCCGCTTCAATGCCTTCGACGGCGATGGCATCGGTGCGACCGATGATGAGTGTTTCAGATGACCGGCGAGCATCAACCGCCGCGCGAATCTTGCCTGCCATTTCGTCTTTCGAGACCAGCGTCTTGCCGCGAAGATGGCCGCAGCGTTTGGGAAACCCTTGGTCTTCAAGCTGGATCGCACTGGCACCCTCGCGCTCGAGCAGACGTACTGTGCGCATGACGTTGATGGCATTGCCAAACCCGGTGTCGGCATCAACGATCACCCGAACATCGGTCTGCTCGGTGATATACCGCAACACATCGGCGACTTCTGTCAGGCCGAGCAGACCAATATCGGGTCCGCCCAGGCGTGTATATGCCACACTGGCACCCGACAGGTAGACCGTCTCGAAACCGGCTTGCTGGGCCATGCGGGCAGAAAGTGCGTCATAGACGCCGGGTGCCAGGCAACCACCGGCGGCGATTTGTTCTTTGAGCGTGGGCATTGTCACGTTGCGTGGTGTCATGTGTTTTCCTGTTGGGTTCCGTCTGCGGTGCGGTGTGGTGTTATCGGCCCTGCACGGGTTGCAGGACTGTCTTTACTGTGCTTTTCTAAAGTCGTTCCTGATTCTGGAGATGGGCAATCACGTGAGCAGGCTGTGGTGATCAGGCTGACGAACGGGGAGCGTCCAGCACCAGCGCAAGATCATTCCAGACCTGCTGGCGACACAGCAGCCCTTCGCGAACTTCGAATCGGTCAATGAATCGCACGCCTTCGAACGGTTTACCGTCCAGCGCCTGGCCAGACAGCGTGCCATGGCAATGCACCACCGCAAGATCGGCTTGCCAGGCAGTATCAAACGATTCGAATGTCTTGCGGACAAACTGGTAACGCAGTCTGGAAAACTCGACCAGATCCTCCAGTCGGCTCATCCGGGCATTACCCGGGAAGGTCATTTCGAAGCCTGGCGCCAGATAAGTCTTTGCCTCTGCAAGATTGCGGGCCTCCATGGCGGCAAGAAATGACCGGACCACTTCTGCGGGCGCACGGTAAGAGCTCCCGCCCCTGCGTGCAACACCACCTCGGGCGTAATTGCCGTCATCGAGTTCATGCAGGCAAACCACAATCGCCTCTGGCGGTGCTGCAATGACTTGCTGTACAGCGCCAGTCAGGGCCTGACTCAGTGTCTTGCGGGTTTCAAGGTCATAGCCCTTGAGCAAAGTCACATTCAAAACTGGCATTCATGCATCTCCCGATTCCAATTGACGTGCAGATTGCGTATAGTGCTTCGTGTAGCTCATTTAATTGTCGTAGTTTTAATACAAATATAGCAGATCAACCTCAGATATCAGGCGGTCTTTTTTTTGTGAAAAGCACCAAATATCATCGCGTCTACTTATTGCTCAAGGACGCCATCGAACGTGATCAACTGCCGCCAGGCACCAAGTTGCCTGGCGAACTGGTACTGGCCGAAAGCCATCAGGTGTCACGCATCACCGTCAGACGGGCCATGGCAGCACTGGCAGATGAAGGACTTGTGGTCAGGCGTGCCGGCGTCGGTACGGTGGTGGCCCCACGCCCCATGGAGGCCTCGCAGATCACGGCTGACGTATCGAATCTGTTGCCTAACTTCGTGCGCATGAGCAAAGAGTCAAGCATTAAGCTGCTCGAATTTGCATACCGGCCTGCAACCGCCGTGATTGCCTCCCGGCTAAAGCTTGCACCCAGAGAGCGGGTGCAGTACTCGGTCAGGGTGCGCAGTATGCAGGGCCAGCCATTCTCGTATCTGATCACGCATGTGCCCGAGTCGATTGCGCAGAATTACGATGAGCGCGCACTTGCCACCACCTCTCTGTTCATGTTGCTCGAGCGTGGCGGGATCAAGGCAGACCATGCAACCCAGACCATCTCGGCAACGCTGGCCACAGAACAGATCGCACAGGCACTGGATGTGCCGGTCGGATCGGCTTTGATCGCGTTGCAGCGGGTCGTGTTCGACCAGAACGGTCGGGGCATTGAACACCTTGAGGCGTTTTATCGCCCTGACCGGTACAGAATCCAGGTCGATCTGGGTCGTGCCGGCGACTCGAGCGCACGCTACTGGCAGCCTATCGCGGACACCGGATCACAGACAGTTAACCTTAGTCCGAATAGAAAAAAGTCTTGATGACTTAAAAATTTGTGATAGCCTTTTATTGTTTTATAAACAATACATTTGGTCTGGTACAGAAGTTTCAAGAAACTCCAAGAAAACGCCCATGCATATCAACCGTATGGGCATCTTTTTGCAACGCGTGCTCTGGACGCGGTTGTGACGGCTTAGAGCCGCCGCAAAACCTGCAGGGCATGGTTGTGTCGTCAAACGCACGCAAGGAGAACGTCTATGAAGAAGTCCTGGTTTGCAGCTCTTGCCGCAGTGACTGCACTGTCGGCATCACCCGCACTGGCGGTTGAGACAGTGACTGCTGTTCATGCATTCCCACCCAACCTGATTTACACCCAGAGCTTTCTCGAGTTCGTCAAAAAGGTCAATGAGAAAGGTAAAGGCGTTGTGCAGATCCAGGTTCGTGGAGGTCCTGAGGTTATTGGTCTGCCGCAGCAGCCGGATGCGGTGCGCAATGGCGTGGTCGACATGGCTTACACCGCTGCGAGTTTCTACGGTGGCACAGTGCCCGAGCGAGACGTGATGGTGGCATCGAACACCGATGCCCGCTACGCACGCGCCAACGGCGGTATCGATCTTCTGAACCAGATCCATCAGCAGAAGATGGGGGTGTACTACCTTGGATGGTTTGATAGCGGTGTGAAATACAACCTTTACACTATCAATCCGCCCAAGCTCGATGCCCAAGGCAACCTGACCGTCGAAGGCATGCGCCTGCGCAGCAACCCGGTGTATGACGCTTTCTTCAGAGACGTGCTGGGTGCGCAGCCGATCAGCATTCCGACACCGGAGGTCTATCCTGCGCTGGAGCGCGGCGTGGTTAACGCGACCGGCTGGACCCAGATCGGTCTGAAGGATCTGAACTGGGACCGGTTTTTGAAGTACCGGGTCAATCCGGCCTTCTTCTCAACCGATATGGGCACGATCATCAACCTGAACCGCTGGAACAAGTTGAGCGAACCCGCCAAGAAGATCCTGCAGGAAGTGGCGATCGAGCACGAGCGTGACAGCGCGGCCCGGTTCGAAGAACTCGCAAAAGCCCAGCTCTCGGCACTGGACGCCGCCGGTATGCAAGTCATCAATCTGGAAGGACCCGCTGCAGAGCGCTTCTCCAAAGGCGCGCGTGAAGCAACCTGGAACCGTATGCGTACCCAGATGGAAAAGCAGCCCATGGGCTTGAAGTATTACGACACCCTGATCGAGAAGTTCAACCGCCCATGATGAAACTGCGCGCCATGTTGACGTTGAACATGGCGCCTGACATTCTGGAACGTGGTTGAGGTGTTGTGCACAGGCGCAAAGCCGCTAAAGCTTGATTCAAGCAACGCCAGGGCAGCCTTCGAGAAGGTGCAGCAACGAAATTGACGCAATGAAATTGAAGTGCACGATGTCAAGTACTCGCAGTGAAGTAACTGAAGTGAAGTCTGCATAGCAAGGCCGCTGATACCAAAGATCCGTCAGGGAAAGTAAAAAAAGGCAGCCATCCCGCCTTCGGGATGGCTGCCTTTGATGAGAGCATGAAGGTTGTTCTGGCTGGTTGCCCTGTCCGGTGGTTCGCTCTGGTTTTTTCGTGTTCGGGTTCGTGCTTCGGACTTGCTGATTTCGATTCTCTATCCATCCAGTCTCTGTGACTTCTTTCTCATGACAATGACTCACTCCCGGCAGCAAAGCCCGCACACAAGCGGCTTCATGCACGCGCTGGTTAAAACATACAACGGTCTCGTGACGGGCCTTGCGATCGTTGCGGGCAGCCTGCTGGTCTGGCTGGGCGTGGCGGTAATCATCTCGGTCATGCAGCGAAATCTTGGTTTTCAGCCCACTGCATGGCTGTTTCTTTCAACCGAATACGGCATGTTCTATCTGACGCTACTCGGTGCGCCGTGGCTGGTGCGTGAGCGTGGACATGTGCACATTGAGCTTGTGACGGCTGCAATGTCCAAGCGTTCGCTCAATGTTTTTAGCCGGCTGGTCTCACTGCTGTGCGTCATCGTTTGTGTCGTCATGGCGGTCAAGGGCGTCGAACTGGTGCAGATGAACCTTGAGCGCAATGACTTTGATGTGCGAGCTTACTTCTTTCCGACCTGGCTGCTCAGCATCACCTTCCCGGTGAGCTTTACCTTGATGGCGATCGAGTTTCTTAAATTTGTCGTAGGTCGCGAGATCCTGCACACCGGCGAAACGGGGATTCAAGAATGATCGAATGGTATCTTGCCCTGGGGCTGTTGCTGGGGCTTATTGTGGCTTTTATGCTGATCGGCATGCCGATCGCATTTGCCTTTCTGGCAGCCAACCTGATCGGTGCCTGGATATTCATGGGCGGCTCCAATGGGATCATCCAGGTCCTGAACAACGGCTTTGGTGCCTTATCCAGCTTCGGCCTGGTGCCGATCCCGCTGTTTCTGTTGATGGGGGAGTTGTTTTTCAGGACCGGGTTGGGCATGCGCATGTTCAATGCAGTCGATGTCCTGATGGGCAAAGTCCCAGGACGACTTTCTTACGTCACAGTGATTGGTGGCACCGGATTTGCTACGGTCAGTGGATCGTCGATGGGATCGACCGCGCTGCTGGGGTCGGTGCTGGTCCCTGAAATGGTCAAGCGTGGCTATAAGAAACACATGTCGATCGGGCCGATCATGGGAACTGGTGGGCTCGCGATCATTATCCCGCCGTCGGCCCTCGCTGTTCTGCTGGCAACTCTGGCAAAGATCGATGTGGGTGCGTTGCTGGTGGCGGGGATTATTCCCGGATTTTTGCTTGCAGGCTTCTATATTGTCCTGATCTGGGTTCAAACCAAGCTGGATCCGGATGCCGCACCTTCTTACGATGTTCCGGCGGTTCCTTTTACCAAAAAACTGGTGATCTTCGCCAGAGATGTCCTGCCCATGGTCGGTGTGATGGGCGTTGTGGTGATCATGCTGCTGTTTGGCTGGGCAACACCCTCGGAGTCGGCAGCATTTGGCGCGCTTGGC
>CAZBIN010000072.1:0-13416 GCA_964491995.1 uncultured Orrella sp. | reverse complement strand
GCCGTTATTTTGCTGGACCTGGCTGATTACCGCGTACCTGCTGATTGCTGTGATGCCCGTGCTGGCTGCTGCCATCACCATGCTTCTGACAGACCGTCACTTTGGTACGGCCTTCTTCAATGCCGCTGCGGGTGGTGATCCCGTTCTTTATCAGCACATCTTCTGGTTCTTCGGACATCCAGAGGTGTACATCATGATTTTGCCGGCATTCGGGATTGTCTCGGCCATCGTTCCGGCGTTTTCTCGCAAGCGGCTGTTTGGATATGCATCCATGGTCTATGCGACAGCCTCGATCGCGATCCTGTCATTCATCGTGTGGGCTCACCACATGTTCACCACCGGAATGCCAGTTACCGCTCAGCTCTACTTCATGTACGCAACGATGCTGATTTCGATTCCGACTGGCGTCAAGATCTTTAACTGGGTCGCCACGATGTGGAAAGGGTCGATGACCTTCGAAACACCGATGCTGTTCTCGGTCGGCTTCATCTTTGTGTTCACGATTGGCGGTTTCACGGGCCTGATCCTGTCCGTAGCTCCCATCGACATTCAGGTACACGACACCTACTACGTGGTGGCTCACTTCCACTACGTTCTGGTGGCCGGATCGCTGTTTGCTCTGTTTGCTGGCGCTTACTACTGGCTGCCCAAGTGGACGGGTCGCATGTACGACGAGAAGCTCGGTAAATTGCATTTCTGGATGAGCATGATCTCGTTTAACGTGACATTCTTCCCGATGCACTTCCTGGGTCTGGCCGGTATGCCACGTCGCTATGTTGATTATGCGACGCAGTTCACTGACTTCCACATGATTGCAACGATCGGTGCTTTCTGGTTTGGTTTCTCGCAGCTGATCTTCTTGTGGGCTGTGCTCAAGGCATACGCTGGCAAGGGTGAAATTGCACCGGCCAAGCCATGGGATGGCGCCGAGGGTCTGGAATGGACGGTACCGTCGCCTGCACCATTCCATACATTCGAGACACCACCGGTTGTGAAGTAAACGCGTCAAGTGGTTACATCAGACACATTTAGGTAGATGGCAGGTTTATGACACCAGAACAACGTCGCAAGAACAAACGCACTGGATTGATCATTTTCGGGGTGGTGGTTCTGGTGTTTGCCTGGTTTATCTTTCGGCAGGTCATGTTGGTTAATGCCGCGTGATCTGACCGATGCATGAGATTGAGAGGCGAAGTATGGATGCAAGTCAACGCAAGCTGAACTTTTTCCAGACACTGCGTGCAGTACTTTGGGCAATGTTTGGGGTTCGGCGTGGCGCAGGCTGGCGTGAAGATGTCGCCCGGCTTAATCCGGTTTACGTGATCGTGATTGGTGTGCTGTTTGGTGTGGTTTTTGTGACCAGTCTGGTGTTGCTGGCCGGTTGGGTCGTCAGCACGATGGCGTTACAAGGTTAAGTTTTTAATAAGAATGTTTGCAGGTACCAGGAGAACACAATGAGTGCAAGTCACTCCGCCACAGGGAAAGAGGCACCTTACTACTACGTTCCGGCAGATTCGCCCCATCCGGTGCGTGCCAGCTTTTCATTGCTGATCGTCATGCTGGGCGCAGCTGCCTGGGTCAATGACATCACGGCAGGCAAGTGGGCTGTATTAGTCGGCTTGCTCAGTCTGTTTGTTGTGTTGTATTTCTGGTTTGGAGATGCGATTCACGAAGGCCAGATCGGTCTGAACAGCAAACGTATCGATCTGTCCTACCGCTGGAGCATGAGCTGGTTCATCTTCTCGGAAGTCATGTTCTTTGCAGCCTTCTTTGGCGCGCTCTGGTACACCCGCACCGTTACCACGCCGTGGCTTGGCGATCTGGATCACAGCTGGCTGTTGTGGCCAGACTTTTCTGCTGTCTGGCCCAACCTGGGTCCCGCCGGGATCGTTGAAGAGTTTCAGGCAATGGGTCCCTTCTGGCTGCCAACCATCAATACGGCACTTTTGTTGACCTCTGGCGTGACTTTGACGATTTCGCATCATGCGCTGCGTGAGAATCATCGCGGCAAGGCGATCTTCTGGTTGTTTGCCACTATTGTTCTGGGTTTTGTGTTCGTTGGCTGTCAGGCCTATGAGTACCTCCATGCCTATCGCGACCTCAACTTGAGGTTTGATTCCGGTGCGTTTGGTTCGCTCTTTTACATGTTGACAGGATTTCACGGTTTTCACGTGATCCTGGGGGCGACGATTTTGACGGTCATTCTGATCCGTATGATGCGTGGCCATTTCACGGCGGACAACCATTTCGGGTTTGAAGGTGCCGCCTGGTACTGGCACTTTGTTGACGTGGTCTGGCTTGGCCTGTACTTGTTCGTTTACTGGTTCTAAGCAAGACACGACCGGTCGGACATAACGGCGATATCAAAGGGGCCTGATGGCCCCTTTGAATATTCGGGCGTCAGCTTCGTGGTTAATGATTTCGTGATTAACCTCGTGATTAACCATTGATATCAGAAGATCCCCGTCAGCAGACACACGAATACCCCTGTCGGTTGGGGGGTATCCCGACAGAAGGCGCTGACAGTTCAGCGTATGATTTAGACTGGTTTAGCGGGCGTACCCTGTGCTCTGGATCCAGCCAAGCTGGTTGGCGATCAGCAGAAATACGAACAGGGCAACGGACAGTCCAATACGCACCGTCAGTGCGTTAACCGTTCGGTTGGTGCCGCTCTTGTCTTTGAGCAGGTAATAGTAGGCCGAGCCCAGGCTGGCAACGATGCCCAGGAAGACGATGATCACGAATACACGCATGCGAACCTCTGGTTTTCAGCTTCAATTATGGCAGAGATCAGCTTGAAGTATGGTTCAATCCGCTGGTGGCTTGCAATCTTGCTGCTGATCGTGCTGACGGTGATATTCGTCGGCATGGGTCGATGGCAATTGCAACGTGCCCAGGAGCGGCGTGAGATCGCTCATCAGATTGAAGCGGGCAGAACATCTGCTGCCTTGCGGATTGACGGGTCCATGACGACGTCTTCGGTGGCTGCATGGCAGGCCGCCAGCGCGACAGGGCAGTGGTTACCGCAGTACGCGGTTCTGCTGGATAACCGCGCCGACGAGGGTAAGCCCGGACTCTGGCTGGCGATGCCGTTGCGGCTTGACGATGGTTCTGCATTGCTCGTGATGCGAGGCTGGTTGCCACGTCCACTTGGCGATGGCCGAGTCGCCTTAAGTCTGGGGGATGTGTCCGAAACGCTTTCCGTTCAGGGCGAAATTGCCTTGCATGTGCCAAGAATGTACGAACTGCAGGCAGACGGACGAGTTGAATTTGGCTCGCTGGCAGCGTCTGGTTCAGCTGCGGCGCAGCAAATCGATGTGAAGGCCTGGCCTCGCCGGCAGAACCTTTCGATTGATGAAATGTCCGATGCTACGGGCTTGCGTCTGTTGCCATTTGTGCTCATGCAGACCCATGCGGACCATTCCATTCTTGTCAACGGGCGTGAATTGGTTCAGAACTGGCCTGAGCCCTCGCTGGATGCAGACAAGAACATGGGCTACGCGATCCAGTGGTTTTCTTTTGCAGCCATTGCAGCGGGTGCTCTGGTGGTATTACTTTGGCGCACGCGTCGCCGTGCGACAATTTCGCCTTGATGACGGAAACTCGATGAACGATCAATCCCATATGCCACAGACGGCTCTCCCCCCAAAACGCTCGATTGCACCGCTGATATGGATCGTGGTCATCAGCCTGATCCCGGTGATCGCCGCTTTCGTGGTGTATTACAACCCGCAGTGGCAGCCCGAAGGTCAGACCAATTACGGCTCCTTCGTGCAGCCACAGCGGCCGCTACCTGGACCGCAGGCGCTGCTGGTAACGACCCTGGATGGTAAGCCATATGACCTTGCGCAGATCAAAGGGAAGTGG
The DNA here is from genome assembly GCA_964491995.1 of uncultured Orrella sp. Classification (GTDB taxonomy): domain Bacteria; phylum Pseudomonadota; class Gammaproteobacteria; order Burkholderiales; family Burkholderiaceae_B; genus Algicoccus. Next base: position 9,549 of record CAZBIN010000072.1, on the reverse strand, counting down.
GTGTTTGTGACGGCCGATAACGCAAAATGCGAGGAGGACTGTGCAAAGAAACTCTTCATCATGCGTAACGTGCATGCAATGACAGGCAAGAATGTCGAGCGCCTGTCGCGGCTCTGGCTCATCACCGATGATCAGCCGGTTCCAGAAAACGTCCTCGAAGCCTACAAAGGGACGCTCATGTTGCGGGCCGACCCGGCGCAACTCCAGCAATATCTGGATCGCGATGGTCTGGAAAAATACATCTGGATTATCGACCCGCTGGGCAATCTGATCATGCAGTACCCCGAAGATCCCGATCCTTTGCTTTTGCGCAAGGATGTCGGAAAACTGTTGCACAATTCGCGGATTGGCTAAAGTCATGAACGACGATGTTGAACTTGAACGGGCGCTGGCGCGTCGCAGGCGTTATCGCAGGCTGGTGTTTCTGACCTGGTTTTTAACCCTGGACCTGATCATGTTCGGTGCGTTTGTGCGTCTGACAGACTCCGGGCTGGGCTGTCCTGACTGGCCGGGTTGCTACGGCAAGCTCTCGCCAGTGGGTGCGATCTCTGATATTCGAGCCGCTGAACAGGTGTTGCCTGACGGGCCGGTCACACTACCAAAAGCCTGGATCGAGATGATTCATCGCTACGTGGGGGCACTGCTCGGTTTGATGATTATTGGCATCACGGTCATGGCCTGGCGTTGGCGGGACATTATTGGACGTTCCCCCGCTTTGCCGGCATTCACGCTTTTTGCGGTCTGTCTGCAGGGGGCATTTGGCGCCTGGACAGTCACCATGAAGCTGATGCCTATGATTGTGACGGCGCATTTGCTGGGTGGCATGGGCTTGCTTGCACTGATGACCTGGCTCGCAGCTCGCGAAAAAACGCATGCGCCGATTCAACCACAGTCCCGGTCTTATCGGGCGTGGACTGCCGCGGCACTGTTGATCCTGTTTTTCCAGATAGCCTTGGGCGGATGGGTGAGCACCAATTACGCCGCGCTGGCCTGCATGGATTTTCCGACGTGTCACGGTCAGTGGTTGCCCGAGATGGATGTTGCGGGCGGATTTTCTATCGTACGAGGACTGGGTGAGCTGCCTGGCGGCGAGGCGATTTCTCAAAGTGCACTCACCGCGATTCACTGGGTTCACCGCAACTTTGCATGGTTCGTATTTGGCTTTGTCGGGATCCTGGCGCTCAAGTTGCGCAAGGACCCGGGTCTGAGAGGACCGAGCCATCTGGTGCTTGCACTGCTCTGTGCTCAGCTCTTGACCGGTTTGACGACCATTTTCTTTCAGTGGCCGCTGCTGATTGCAGTGCTGCATAACGGAGGGGCGGCAGGTCTGGTGATTGCGATGGTGACCTTGCTGGTCCGGGTCGCTGGAATTGAGCCTCCCAAAGTGGCTCACCCGAAGCTCGCTCAGATTGACTAAAATAGCCAAATGTCTACAGCCGTCGCACCTCATGATTCCCTCTGGCGCCAGTACTGGGTCCTGACCAAGCCGCGTGTCACGCAGCTCGCGGTGTTTTGTGCCGTGATTGGTATGTTTCTGGCAGTGCCAGGTTTGCCCGACATGCAAAAGGTACTGTGGGCTACGCTTGGAATCTGGCTGCTTGCTGCCGCTGCTTTCGCGGTGAACTGTCTGATTGAGCAGCAAGTTGATGCAAAAATGCTTCGCACGGCGCGTCGAGGAACAGCCAGAGGCACAATTTCTGCCACGCAGGTGCTCGGAATTTCGGGTCTGATCGGCGGGATCGGAATGTTTGTGCTGTATCAGTGGGTCAACCCGCTGACGATGTGGCTGACGTTTGCGACGTTTGTCGGCTATGCCGTGATCTATACCGTCATTCTGAAGCCCAGAACCCCGCAAAACATTGTGATTGGCGGGCTTTCTGGCGCGATGCCACCGGCGCTGGGCTGGGCAGCAGTCGCGGACAACGTTCCGGCAGAAGCCTGGTTACTGGTGTTGATTATCTTCATCTGGACTCCGCCGCACTTTTGGGCGCTCGCACTCTACCGTAACCTGGATTATCAGAAGTCCGGATTGCCGATGCTTCCCGTCACGCATGGGCAGAGTTTCACCCGGCTTCATATTCTGCTCTATAGCATTGCGCTACTGGCAACTACGCTGCTGCCATTTGCAGTCAGAATGAGTGGCTGGCTTTACCTTGTCTGTGCGCTGGTGCTGGGGATCCGGTTTGTGTGGCTCAGCTGGGCGCTGTACCTGTCGTACAGCGATCAGAGAGCCCGCAAGCTGTTCCGTTTTTCGATTCTTTACCTGGCGTTGCTGTTTGGTGCCCTGTTGCTGGATCACTGGTTTTTGCAGGTTTGAGAAGATGCAATTGAACGGGACACAGTCGGTGGTGCCAGGAGCGGCGGGCTTGCGTGCAACAGTGTTGACCTCCAGGGTATTGGCGATGCTGCTGGTATTGGCGCTGGCCATTGCCCTGGCGGGTTGCAGCGAGCGAGAACTGAAGTTCAATGGCAGCGACATCGCCGGCTCGAAGATCGGTGAAAACTGGTCTCTGGTTGATCACAACGGTACGGTACGCAATGCCGACAGCTTCAAGGGTAAGGTCGGACTGGTGTTTTTCGGGTTCACGCAGTGCCCGGACATCTGCCCAACGGCACTTGCCGAGGTCGCACATGCCATGTCCTTGCTCGGAGCGGATGCTGCGAATGTTCAGGTCATGATGGTCACGGTTGATCCGGAGCGCGATACCCCTGAGATCATGAAGGCGTACCTGAGTGCGTTTGACCGTGAGTTGCCAGGCCGGTTTCTTGGGCTGATCGGTTCTGCCGAAGAGCTGCGCAAGGCCGCTGGGGCCTTCCGGGCTTATTACGCCAAGTCACCGACCCCTGATGGCAGCTACACCATGGATCACAGCACTTCGCTGTATCTGCTGGACAAGCACGGCAAGGCACGTGTGCTGCTGAGCAACCGTGCGGGCGCTCAAGCCATGGCCCAGGACATCAAGACACTTCTGGAAAACTGAAACCAGGGGCGCCATCGACCGGCTCAGCGCCGCTCGATGGCTTTGGTTGTGGCGTGCCAGGTTTCGAAGGCTTCAAGCGCGCGCGGCTCAAGTTCCTGGCGCCCGAGACTGTGCCGGTGTGAAATGATCATCAGCGCGTAATGATTGGCAAGCGCAGAAGCCTCAGGACACAAGCGCATTTCCTCCCCCACGGAAGGTTGACTGCGACGCCAGTAATTGATTGCCGACTCCAGGTCGGTCAGGGTGATCTCGGAATTCATAGCGATATTTTCGCAGAATATCCCTTATGATCGAAGCTAAACCTGTCACAGTGGAGGTTGTCATGGCGTCTGACCCTGTTTATCCCTTTGGATTGCCTGGAATGAGTCATCTTGGTGGTTCGTCTCAGGGCAACCCGCTGGCCTCAAGTCTCGAGCTCATGCGTAGTGCGATGAGTTCGTTCGGGCAGTCTGCAAGTCTGGCCGGGGGGTCGATGGCATCGAGTCTGAACCCGGAAGACCTCGAACGCAAGATTGCCGAGCTCAAGGTGGTCGAGAACTGGCTCAGACTGAACCTGTCCATGCTGGGCAGCTCCATTCAGGGCATGGAAGTGCAGCTCGCGACGATCAAGACGCTCAGATCGTTTGTGGAAATGGGCTCTCAGAATCATTCTGCTGACGAGCGACATCCCTCACCACTTGAAATCGTGCTTGGGCTCAAAAAGGCGTCGCCTGACGCTTCGCGCAGGCCGCAAACCGAGTCACCCCCGGCAGCGCCAGGCGATGCACCGGACTCGCCGTGGTCTGGTCAGAGTCGCCAGGCGAATCAAGCCTCCCCGGACACGTCTTCGCAAGCGCCTTCGGATGCATCTGCCAAGCCTGCCGCACCTCAGTCAGGCACGTCGCCTGCTCAGGGCGATGCCAACACGGCTGCAGCCAAGGCATGGTGGGATATGTTGCAGAACCAGTTCTCGCAGCTCGCTGCCGCGACGGCTCAGGCAACCAAGTTTTCCCATGGCACCGGGCAGGATGTCGATGCCTCGCAGGCGACCCCCGCCAGATCGTCTGCTGCAAAGAAAGCAGTGACCAAGAGGAGTGCGCCGGGTGCGGAAACGTCCCGTCCCAAAGCCACAAAGACGGGTGCAAGAAAGAGTAGTGCTCGCAAGACCAGTGCGGGTCGGCCCGGAAAATCTACCTGAAGTTTCGTTTATAGTGCAGGACGCCCGCGAGGGTGATCAAGGTTTTGTTGGAAAGTGTCCATGTTGAACATCGTCATCCTCGCCGCCGGTATGGGCAAACGCATGAAATCGGGTTTGCCCAAAGTGCTGCATCCCATTGCGGGTCGTCCCATGCTGTCTCACCTGCTCGAGACGGCACGCTCACTGCATCCTGACCGATTGTTTGTGGTGGTTGGTCACGGTGCAGACCAGGTGCAGTCTGCGTTCTCCGGGCAGACAGACATTCGCTTTGTGGTTCAGGCCGAACAGCTCGGTACCGGGCATGCCGTGCAGCAAGTCGCGGGTGAACTGGCTCAGAAAGGCGAGCATGATGCCACCTTGATTCTGTATGGTGACGTTCCACTGGTGCAGGCGGGCACCCTCAGTGCTTTGCTGGCAGCCAGCGATGAAAGCCTTGCCTTGTTGACGGAGGAACTTCCCGACCCGACGGGTTATGGACGAATCGTTCGCAATCAGAAAGGTGAAGTGGTCGCCATCGTTGAGCACAAGGATGCGACGGCTGCCCAGCTACAGATCAGGGAAGTCAATACAGGAATGCTGGTCGCGCCCACCGCTGCCCTTAAAACGTGGCTGGCCCGGCTGAAGAATCACAACGCTCAGGGCGAGTATTACCTGACAGACATTATCGGCATGGCAGTCGAGCAGAGAATGCCGGTGACCACCGTTGAACCGCAGTTTCGTTTTGAGACACTGGGTGTCAACAGCCGAACCCAGCAGGCTGATCTGGAGCGTCTCTGGCAGCTTGAGCTCGCCAGTCGTCAGATGCAAGCAGGGGTCACACTGGCAGATCCTGCCCGGTTTGACCAGCGTGGCGTGCTTGCCTGTGGGCAGGATGTCTTTATTGATGTCGGATGTGTGTTCGAAGGACAGGTCACACTCGGTCATCGTGTATCGGTGGGGCCGCATTGCGTGCTCAAGGATGTGCATATTGGCGATGACGTTGTCGTGCACGCATACAGCCATCTGCAGGGTGCCCAGGTGGGTGAGCACTCCGTGATCGGACCTTATGCCCGCTTGCGACCGGGTGCCCACCTTGCGGATCATGTGCATGTTGGCAATTTTGTCGAGATCAAGAACGCCTCAATCGGACATGCCAGCAAAGCCAATCATCTGAGTTATGTGGGTGATGCCCAGATAGGCGCGCGCGTCAACGTCGGTGCGGGTACCATCACCTGCAACTACGATGGTGTGCACAAACACCTGACGATCATAGAGGACGACGCTTTTATCGGGTCGGACACGCAGCTGGTTGCACCGGTGCGAGTGGGTGCTGGCGCAACACTGGGTGCGGGAACGACCTTGACGGCAGACGCGCCGCCGGGGAAGCTGACGCTTTCCCGTAGCACGCAGAAGACCATCGAGCAATGGCAAAGGCCCGTCAAGAAAGGTGAACAGTCCCGCAAGTCATCAGAGTGATGATAAAACAGCCCGTCCGGTGAGCCGGTCCGCAGAATTCGCCGGGCTGGAGGCGCCCCGCAGGTACTGGGCAGCCACGGCCCAGTTGCTCGCTGTGGCGATTTCTGTTCTCGACGCGTCGATGATCAATGTCGCGTTGCCAAGCATCGCACAAACTCTCGGGATCGACCCCTCGACCGCGATCTGGATCGTCAACGCTTATGGGCTCACGGTCGTCGTGACGTTACTGCCGGCCTCCAGTCTGGTTGAACGCATGGGATTTCGGCGAATGTTCTCGGTGGGGCTCGCGACATTCGTGATCGGCGCCCTTATCAGTGCAATCTCGCTCAATCTTTCGATGTTGCTGGTAGGCAGGGTGATTCAGGGGTTGGGCGCTGGATTTCTTTTTTGTCTGTCGGCTGGACTCATCCGCTTGACCTATCCACCTCACTTGATGAGCCGGGGTATCGGGTTGCTCGCGATGACCGTCTCCCTTGGGGCTGTGATCGGCCCTTCGCTGGGTGCCGTGATCCTGACCCTGGGTGGATGGCGCTGGATTTTTGTGGTCATGCTGCCGGTTGGCTTGTTTGTCTGGTTCATCAAGTCAAATCTGCCTGATGCCAAGGGCGTGCATCGGCCATTTGATGCCCGTTCCGCAATCCAGAGCGGAATTGGTATCGGTCTGCTGATCCTGGGTCTGGATTTTTTGGTGCTTTACACCTGGCAGTCACTGCTGCTGATTGCGGTCAGCATCTTCGTCATCATTGACCTGATACGTCGATCTTCACTGCAGACCGCGCCGCTGTTCCCGGTGGATCTGTTTCGGATCAGGCCCTTTCGCTACGCGATTGCCGCGTCGCAGTTGGCATTTTCTTCTCAAATGGCGGCTTTTGTATCTCTTCCATTCTTTTTGCAGATCACCCTGGGGCGAGATCAGCTCACGCTGGGCTGGCTCATGGCGGGATGGCCTGCAGGTGCTGCCGTGATGGCGCTTGTGGCGGGCCGTCTGGCGGATCAATACCCCATCCCTTTGCTGTGCGCGATTGGTGCGGCGTGCATGATGACCGGTCTGGCGGCCATTGCTTTCATGTCGCCCGACGTGGCCAACAGCTGGGTGATGGTTTGCATGGTGTTGTGTGGTGTTGGTTTCGGATTTTTTCAGACACCCAATAACAGGGTTCTGCTCACCTCTGCGCCACGTGAGCGCTCAGGTGCTCTGGGTGGTACTCAGGCAACGACCCGGGTGTTTGGTCAGACCGCAGGGGCGGCGATCGTTGCCTCGGCTTTTGCGTTGAATCAGGACCTTGGGCCAACGTATGGGCTGATCGTCGCGGTCGTCTTCGCGGGGCTGGCGGTTGCCCTTAACGTTTATCGTCAGATCGGCCTTGCACGCCACGAGGTGGCCTGAGCGGCAAGCGCGTCTCGAACTTGCTTCTGTGGGTGGCAAAGAAAGTGCGGACGTTGCGCACTTTATGGGCTGAGGTAAACGCGCGATGGGCCAGCGCATGATAGGCCTGCATGTCCGGCAAAACGAGCACCAGAACCAGGTCGGGTCCGGTGGAGACCCGGTAGCACTGGGTCACGGCCGGCTCGGCCAGCATCTTGTGTTCAAACCTTTCGACTTCATCAGCCGCCTGGCTCTCGAGCGTGATTTCTGTGATCGCGGTCAGAGGCTGACCGCAAGCGGCGGGCGACAGAATGGCGACCTGTTTCTCGATGACGCCAGATTCCGTGAGGCGCCGCACCCTTCTGAGGCAGGTGGGTGCTGAGGCGTGCACCAGTTCCGCGAGCTCCTGATTGGTGATGCTCGAGTCTTTTTGCAAGTGGCTGAGAATCTTGAAGTCCAGATCGTCTAAGGTCATGGGCGTTTTGGTAGATTCTGCTTCAATAGAAATTTAATAACAAATGTATAGATTTTTTGAAATATTAAATCAAAAATATATAACAATGCAATTTTAATTCAATGTTAATAAAATAATATCGAAATATTTCCTTCAATCTAATCAACAATGAGTCCTGCCGATAACTGAACTGGAAATTGCCGTCATGTGTGGAATCGTTGGAGCTGTGTCGTCGCGAGACATCGTGCCCGTTTTGCTTGAGGGTTTGAAGCGGCTTGAGTACAGAGGCTATGACTCGTGTGGCGTGGCAGTGTTTGATGCCGAGTCTGGCCACCTGCGGCGTGCTCGAAGTACGCACCGGGTTGCCGAGCTGGTTGATCAGGTGGCCATCGAAGGTGTATCAGGCTTTACGGGCATCGCCCACACCCGCTGGGCCACCCACGGTGCCCCGGCAACCCACAACGCACATCCGCACTTTTCAAGCAGAGGCGACGCCGAACCGCGTATCGCACTGGTGCACAACGGTATCATTGAAAACCATGACCAACTCAGGGAAAGTCTGACGGAAGATGGCTATGTGTTCGAGAGTCAGACAGACACCGAGGTGATTGCTCATCTGGTGCATCACCATTACGACGGCGATCTCCTCGCGGCAGTGCAGGCTGCGGTGCGCGAGCTTAAGGGCGCGTATGCGATTGCGGTTCTTTGTCGCGATGAGCCACACCGAATTGTTGCGGCGCGAGATGGTTCTCCACTAGTGATTGGTGTGGGCACAGGAGAAAACCTGCTTGCATCTGACGCGCTGGCGCTGGCGGGTTCGACCGATCAGATTATTTATCTTGAGGACGGTGATGTCGTTGATCTTCAGATCGGCGACCTCTGGATCATGGATGTCAACGGTCAACCGGTTGAGCGCAAGGTGCAGACCGTCCAGTCACACACAGCGGCTGTCGAGCTCGGACCTTATCGGCACTACATGCAAAAGGAGATCTTTGAGCAACCCAGGGCCGTCGCAGACACGCTTGACGAGGTCCAGTCGGTCATGCCGGAGCTGTTTGGCGATGGCGCCTATGGTGCGTTCAAACAGATTGATCGAGTACTGATTCTTGCTTGCGGAACCAGTTATTACGCGGGCATGACCGCCAAGTACTGGATTGAATCAATCGCTCACATCCCCGTCTCGGTGGAGATTGCCAGCGAGTATCGCTACCGGGACAGTGTGCCGAACCCGAAAACACTGGTTGTCACGATTTCTCAGTCAGGCGAGACGGCAGATACGCTAGCCGCCCTCAAGCATGCTCAGTCTCTGGGGATGCACGAGACGTTGACGATCTGCAACGTGGCGACGAGCGCCATGGTGCGTGCCTGCCGTTTTCACTTCATCACCAGAGCGGGCGTTGAAGTCGGCGTGGCCTCCACCAAAGCGTTCACGACACAGCTAACGGCTTTGTTCTTGTTGACGCTGGCCATTGCTCAGGCAAAAGGTCATTTATCTGAGGACAGCGAAGCGCTTCATATCAGAGCGTTGCGCCATCTGCCGGTGGCGATTGGCGCGGTGCTGGCGCTGGAACCCCAGATCATCGGGTGGGCCGATCAGTTTGCAAAGCGCGAGAACGCACTGTTTCTTGGTCGAGGCATGCACTACCCGATCGCATTGGAAGGTGCTCTCAAGCTTAAGGAAATCAGTTATATCCACGCTGAGGCCTATCCAGCGGGCGAACTCAAGCACGGCCCGCTTGCCCTGGTGACCAACGAGATGCCGGTGGTGACGATTGCGCCAAATGATGCCTTGCTTGAGAAACTCAAATCCAACATGCAGGAAGTGCGTGCACGAGGTGGTGAGTTGTATGTCTTTGCCGATGTTGATACACAGATCAAAGCCTCAGAGGGGTTGCATGTAATTCGTATGCCCGAACACTACGGCTACCTCTCACCGATACTGCACGTGGTTCCGTTGCAGTTGCTGGCGTATCACACGGCATGCGCGCGGGGTACGGATGTGGACAAACCGAGAAATCTGGCCAAGAGTGTGACAGTGGAGTAGGCGACCTAGGACCCCTCTCGCTGTGAAGACAAGAAATAAAGTCTGTCGATCGGAAATAAAGTCTGTCGATTT
>CAZBIN010000071.1:0-13572 GCA_964491995.1 uncultured Orrella sp. | reverse complement strand
CAGCGATTGCGGTACGCATCTTCCCAGGTGCGATCTTCGTTGGTGATCTGACCGTGCCCCTCGGAGAAACTCTCCCTGGGCATTGTGAAGTGGGTCAGTCGGTCTAAAAAATGACTCATTGCTATTTCTCCATGAGTGCGAACGCTGTTCGATTGCCGAGTCCTGAGGACATCGTAGATTTCTGAGGGCAACTCGCCAATTCTCCGAACGACCAGTCCGGTGACTACATTGGAGGGCTGCGGTTAGTTCTTTTTGATTAGGTGAAAATGCTTAGCAAGGCATCGGTGCATTGCGACGTGAGTACCACCACCAGGTCACGAACAGGCATGTCATGTAGAACACGACAAATGTCAGCAGTGCGGCGTGGGGAGAACCTGTCATGTCAATGGAGGTTCCGAACGTTTTTGGAATGAAAAACCCGCCGTAGGCACCCATGGCTCCGGTAAATCCGAGAACCGCGGCTGCTTCCTTGCCCCCGTCCAGTGTTGCTTTGCGCTGGGATTCAGGATCCTTGTCAGCCGCTTGCTGCCGTTCCTGCAGAAAGATCACCGGGATCATCCGGAAGGTTGAGCCATTGCCAATGCCGGTCAGTGCAAAGAGCACAATGAACATGCCCAGAAATCCATAGAAATTGCCTGTTCCCCCGGCACCTGGCAGGAAGTACATGACGCCCAGAACGGCGAAGATCATGAGCATGAAAGTCCAGAAGGTCACTCGGGCGCCACCAACTTTGTCAGATACCCAGCCGCCGACGGGTCGCAACGCTGCGCCGACCAAAGGCCCCAGGAAGGCGTAGGTGGTCGGATTGATGCCAGGGAATTGAGACTGTGTCAGCAGTGCCAGACCCGCCGAAAAGCCGATGAATGATCCAAAGGTCCCCAGGTACAGCCAGCACATGAGCCAGTTGTGCTTGCGCTTGAAAATAATCGCCTGGTCAGAGAACGATGCCTTGGCATCGGCGATGTCATTCATTCCGAACCAGGCAGCCAGCGTGGCGATCAGGATGAACGGAACCCATATGAAGCCAGCGTTCTGGAGCCAGATCGTCTGGGCTGTCCCGTCTGCCGCTTTGAACTCGTGACCTGTGCCGCCCAGCGCGCCAAACATTCCGACAGAGATGACCAAAGGCGTCACAAACTGAACGATGGACACCCCCAGATTGCCAATGCCGGCGTTCATGCCTGTGGCGAGGCCTTTTCTGGCTTTCGGAAAGAAGAAGCTGATGTTTGCCATCGATGAGCTGAAGTTACCTCCGCCCAGCCCGCAAAGCAGTGCCAGTACCAGCAGTGTCGGGTAGCTGGTGGATGGGTCACGCAGGGCAAATCCCATCCCTATGGCTGGCAGCAGCAGGCTGGCCGTGGAGATAGCCGTCCATCGACGTCCACCAAAGATCGGTACAAGAAACGAATAGAAGATCCGCAGTGTGGCGCCCGACAGAGCGGGTAGTGCTGTCAGCCAGAACATCTGGTTTTTGGTGAGATCAAAGCCCGCTTTGGGAAGATTGACCACGACAACAGACCAGAGCATCCAGACACAGAAGGCCAGCATCAGTGCGGGTATCGAAATGTAGAGATTGCGGTTGGCGATGCGTTTGCCTTGCGCTTCCCAGAACGCTTTTTGCTCTGGCTCCCAGCGGGTGATGACATAAGACGACATGATGTGCTCCAGGTGCAGAGTAGCCAGGTGCCTGCTTGCGCATCCGGCCTTCCGTGATTCAGGTTTGGGTGAGCGGCCGGGTTGCGGCTGCTTGTGCTTGGGTGCCGCCGGGATCACGCCGAAAGCTGAAGTGCATCCAGACCAGCGAGACACAGACAGTTCCGTAAAGCAGCATGAAACTCGAGGAACGAACACCAGTGATGTCCACCAATGCTCCGAACATGATGGGCAGGACAAACCCGCCAAGTCCTCCGGCCAGTCCAACGATGCCCGAGACGGCACCGATGTTTGTCGGGAAATCATCGGAGATGAACTTGAAGACAGAGGCTTTGCCGATGGCCGTTGCGATACCGACTACAAACAGCAGTAGGGTGAAGATGGCAGGAGATAGCGCAATGTTGAAGGTTCTGGGTCCATCAACCGTTGCAACTGTGAACTCAGTCTGTGGATAGCTGAGAATGAAGAAGGCGACCCAGCAGACCCACATTACCCACCATGTCGTCTGGTAAGCACCGTATTTATCCGAGATCCATCCACCCAGTGCGCGCAACACACCACCAGGCAGCGAGAATACCGCTGCCAGCAGTGCGGCATTTTGTATCGTGAAGCCGTATTCCCCGACGTAATACTTGGTCATCCACAGCGCCAGCGCCACATAACCGCCGAACACCACCGAGTAGTACTGGCAGTAGCGCCAGACTCTGGGGTCTTTGAGCATGGCCATTTGCTGTTTGAAGGTTGCACTCGATGATGTGACATGTGCAGGGTTTGATGCGGAGAACACCCAGAACAGCAATGCGGTGACCAGCATGGCGACCGAGTACACCTGAGGAACGATAGTCCAGCTGCCACCGGCTGCCGCAATCAGTGCGGGAGCGACGAACTTGGTCAAAGCGGAGCCCGAGTTGCCCGCGCCAAAGATGCCCATGGCCAGACCTTGGCGATTTTTTGGAAACCAGCGTGCGACGTAAGGGGTTCCCACAGAAAAAGAGCCTCCAGCCACACCCACGAACATGCCGATCACCAGAAAGTGCCAGTACTGGGTGGCATAAGACATCATCCAGATCGGTATCACGGTGCACAGCATGAGCAGAAAGAACACGATTCGCCCACCAAAGCGGTCCGTCCAGAATCCCAGTGGAACTCGCACCAGTGCCCCGGTCAGCACAGGCATGGCGGCCAGCAAACCGAATTCGGTTTCATTGAGTCCAAGCTGTGCCTTGATGGGTATCCCGATGACGGCAAACATCATCCATACTGCAAAGCACACGGTGAAAGCCACGGTGCTTGAAGTCAGTACCATGAAGGATTGGCGTGATTGCGAGTCCACGGTGCGAATCTCCTGAAGGAATGGTGCCGGTTATCAATGCGGGGGTGGGTACCCTTAGCCTCTGGACGACCTGTCAGTGTGAAAAAGATTACGCCTGCCCAGGTACGCTGCCCATTAGTCATTGGCGGGGGGCGGGGGACGCGTTCGGTGTAGGTCACCTAGTCCTTTTGGCCTAGCAGGGCTGCGTCGCCAGGGCGTGTAGTTCACGCTCCCCTACCAAAGAACTAGATCCGCTCAGCCAAACGATGCATGGTGCGAAACCGCCATTGCGTGGACAATCTGTGCATGGACACAAACCACGACTCTCTTGTTGACCGCTTCGGTCGCACCATTGACTACTTGCGCGTGAGCGTGACGGATCGTTGCGACCTGCGATGTGGCTACTGTATGCCCAGCGGTTTCAAGGGGTTTGAAGAACCTGCAGACTGGCTGACCTACGAAGAAATCGAACGGGTTGTGGCCTCGTTTGTGCGTATGGGGACCCGTCGTGTCCGCTTGACAGGCGGTGAGCCTCTGACGCGGCGCAATCTGTCTGAGCTGGCGCGCCGCCTGAGCGCCTTGCCGGGTCTGGAGGACCTTTCCGTTTCAACCAACGGTACCCGTCTGGCACGTCATGCCAAGGCGCTCAAACTCGCCGGTGTGAATCGATTAAATGTGAGTCTGGACAGCCTTTGCGAGCAATCTGTTGCCACAATCACCGGCAGAAACTGCCTGTCCGACGTGCTTGAAGGTCTGCTTGTCGCTCAGGCAGAAGGGCTGTCACCGATCAAGATCAATATGGTGGTTATGCCGGGTGTCAATGAGCATCAAGTCGGGGAAATGGTCGAATTCTGCTTCAACCGCGGGTTTGTGCTTCGGCTGATAGAAACGATGCCAGTGGGTCAGACAGGGCGTCAGACCGGCTGGGTGAGTCTGGACGGCATCATGCAGGAGTTGCGCAAGGCGCATGATCTGGTTGCTGAAATCCTGCCTCAGGGGGGAGGACCGGCTCGCTACTGGCGCACTCGCGACGGCAGAGGTCAGGTGGGTGTCATCACGCCGATGAGCCAGCACTTTTGCGAGACGTGCAATCGTGTGCGATTGTCAGTCAGTGGCACTTTGCATCTCTGTCTGGGACAGGAGGATAGCGTGAGTCTGCGACCCTATCTGCGGCAAGGGATTGATGACCACCATCTCGATGAAATCATCAGGCACGCGATCACGCTCAAGCCCGAGCGGCATGACTTTAGCCACAAACCGGAGAAAATCATCCGCTTCATGTCGCAGACTGGTGGTTGACAAAGGAACGACGATGTCCAAGCATGACCTTGAGAAATTTATTGCCGGGTTCGAGGCATTCCAGAAAACCTACTATGGTGAGGCTCACGGACTGTATGATGACCTGACCCATGGACAGCATCCTCGCAGTCTGCTGATTGGCTGTTGTGACTCCCGTGTCGATCCCAGTCAGCTCATGGGTGCAGAGCCAGGCGAGATTTTTGTTTCACGCAATGTCGCCAACCTGGTGCCACCCTGTGAGCCCACCGGTGATGGGCGCCACGGTGTGAGCGCGGCGATCCAGTTTGCTGTGCAAAGCCTCAATGTCGAGCGCATCATCGTTCTGGGACATGCCAAATGTGGCGGGATTCGAGCACTCATGCAGGATGATCGTGAGAATCAGCCGTTTGATTTTGTGGGCAGCTGGGTCAGCATTGCCGAGCCTGCCCGGCGCCAGACCAAGTCGGCTTACGGGCATACCTCTTTTGAGACGCAGTGCAGAATCTGCGAAAAAACATCGATTCTCAACTCACTGAATAATCTGATGTCGTTTCCGTGGGTCAGAGATGCGGTTCAGGCCGGCCAGCTGACTTTGCATGGCTGGTACTTTGATCTTGACCGTGGAGAGTTGCTGGCCTATTCGGAGCGCGCTGGCCAGTTTCTGCCGGTTGTCTGCGCACTGGAACCATCGCTGCTAGACACATCTGGCAAGAAGGTGTCACAGTGAGGCAGCTATTTGGTATCGCCGGACACTCGGGCAGCGGCAAGACCACATTGATACAGGCCATGTTGCCGGTGTTGCGGCAGATGGGGGTCAAGACCAGTGTCATCAAGCATACTCATCACGATTTCGTGATGGAGCCCCCGGGCAAGGACAGCGCAAAGTTTCGTGCCGCTGGTGCCCATGAAGTGATGGTCTGTTCGTCATATCGGTATGCGATTGTGCGAGAAATGAGAGACGCACCTGCGCTCACGCTGCAAGAGCAGATCGCACGCCTGGCGCCTTGCGATCTGGTGCTGGTGGAAGGCTTTCATGCAGATCCGATCGATCGCATCGAAGTTTACCGACCATGCCTGGGGCGTGCCCCGCGCTGCCTGAAGGACCCGCATCTGGTGGCGCTTGCCAGTGATCAGTCGCTTGATTTCGCAACGGATATCTGGCCCTTGAACGATCCGGCCCGCATCGCGAGGTTGATCTGCAAGCACGTTAAGGTTGATACTGTCAGCGTCGGGAGCTGCGATGAGTGAGCTCGCCAAGTCGCCGCTCTTTCCCGAGGGCGCATACGCGCACGACCAGGAGGTGAAGTTGTTCTGGCGTCATGCAATCACTCGAAACTATCGTTTAGGCAGACGCCTTGTGGCGTCATCGCTGGTTGCGTTGTGTTTTGGGTTGTCGATGGTTTTTGGGACGCTGTGGTTGTCCTGGACGCTTGAGGGCGCTGCTGCCGCAATCAATGACGCAGGCAGCTTGCGCATGCAGGCGGTACGCATGGCCCTGGTGATGGACCAGCAGCAGCGTGATCGTATACCTGAGCTGATTCAAGAGGTCGATTCCACTTTTGCACAACTGCGGCAAGGTGCGCCGGCCAGACCGTTGAGGCTTCCTGTGTCCGATCTTGTCCAGGCTCAGTTCGATCAGGTTCAGAGCGTCTGGTCAGAGCGGCTGTTTCCAATCGTGCAAGGCTACTATTCCGGACGCGTCACTGCGGAGCGCGCGGTTTCACAATATCGCCTGGTTTTGCAGGACTTTCTGGCGCAGGCTAACACGCTGGTGCTTTTCATTGAGCAGCAGAACGCGCGCGACACGGCCCTCTTGCGCGCTTCGCAGTTTGGCCTTGTGATACTGATGGTTGCAGGCTGTGTCGCTGCGATCTATCTGCTCTATGGCTGGATCATCCGTCCCGTGGAGGCGTTGCGGCATGGCGTGTCTCAGATGGCGACACGTAACTTCGCTTACCGAGTGCCCGTTGAGGGCAAGGATGAGCTTGGCGAGTTGGCCCAAGGTTTCAATCACATGGCTGAGCAGCTTAGCGAACAGTACCAGGATCTGGAGCGGCGCGTACAGGAAAAGACCGAGCGTCTGGCCTTTCAGAACCGGGAGCTGTCCACGCTTTATGAGTTTTCTGCCTATCTGAGCCAGGCAGGCGATATCCGGACCAAGAGTGAAGGCTTTCTGTCCAGGCTGATTGCCTACTTTGGTGCCGATGGCGGCACAGTTCGAATTCTGAACCCAAGCAACAGCAGTCTTCACATCAGTGTGCATCAGGGACTGTCGCCCGAGCTGCTCAATCAGGAAAACTGTCTTCATCTCGGGGATTGTCTTTGCGGTCAGGCAGCCGAAAAACGCATTACGCTGGTGCATGATTTTAGAAATATGCCGACTGAGAAATCCCTGCCTTGTCAGGAAGAGGGTTTTGCCGCTGTCGCGGTTGCCCAGATCACCTGTGCTGGCAGACAGCTGGGTATTTTTACATTGCATTTTCAGGTGCCCAGAGTTTTTTCAGAGGATGACCGGCGACTTTTTGACACCCTCGGTCAGCACCTGGGCATCGCGATCGAGAACCAGCGCTTGCTGGCCCAGACGCGTGAGCTGGCCATCGCCGAGGAGCGCAATCTGGTGGCGCAGGGCCTGCATGACTCGATTGCGCAGGGGCTGAATTTCATGAAACTGCAGATGCAGATGCTCAAAGACTCGATCTCGCGCAACGATCCCTCGGAAGTGGATCAGGTCATTGCGTTGCTCGAACTGGGTGTCAAGGAAAGTTATGACGACGTACGTGAGTTGTTGACAAACTTCAGGTCCAAAGTGGGAGATGGTGATTTCATGAACGCACTGCAGATGACCGCTGAGCGGTTTGGCAAGCAGACTGGCGTTGGCGTGACTGTGAATCTGACCGATCGGGGCGCGCCGCTGCCTGCCGAACAGCAACTGCAAGTGCTCTTTGTCGTCCAGGAGGCCTTGTCGAATGTCAGAAAACACGCAGATGCCAGACACGTTTTGATTGACCTGGTAAATCAGGAAGATTTTGAGGTGTGTGTGCAAGACGATGGCCAAGGTTTTGACCCGGGCAGCATCGAGAGTCAAGTCGAGCAGCACATCGGTCTGAAGATCATGCGAGAGCGCGCGGACCGGATCCACGCGGCCCTACAGGTCACCTCCACTCCTGGGCAAGGGACCCGTGTCTGTCTGATACTGAAAAAAGACCAGAGGATGGCTGCCTGAGCGATGAGCACACCTACCGTTCGAGTGTTACTGATTGACGATCACGCCCTGTTTCGAAGCGGTATTCGACTCTTGCTGCAAAGGCAGCAAGAGTTCGAGGTCGTTGCTGAGGCCTCTGATGCCGTCGAGGGCATTAAACGCGCCAAGGTCCTGAATCCCGACATCATCCTGCTCGACCTGCATATGCCAGGCATGTCGGGGCTGAACGCCGTCAAGTTGCTGACAGAAGAGGTCCCAGGCAGCCACATCATCATGCTGACAGTTTCAGAGGACAGTGATGATCTGACCGAGGCACTGCGCTGCGGTGCGGCGGGATACCTGCTCAAGAATATCGACGCAGAAGTGTTCCTGGATGCTTTGCGAAGAGTGATGCAAGGCGAGTCAGTCATTTCCAATGAAATGACCGCCAAGCTGGTTGCCAATCTGAGGCGTCGCGACGTACCCGCGCTTGCTGAGCAGACCGACAGGCTCACTCCGAGAGAGCGCGAAATTCTGATGCAGCTTGCCACCGGGATGAGTAACAAGGAAATTGCCCGTGAGCTGGACCTGGCGGAAAGTACGGTCAAGATTCACCTGCAAAGCATCCTCAGAAAGCTGGAATTATCCAATCGTGTTCAGGCAGCCATCTATGCAGTCGAACACGGGATGGGAGGAGCAAAAAAATGAATGCCGATATTCGTGCAGTCAGTGCCCTGCTGCCAATGGAGCTGGCTCAGACCGAGCTGCTGGCAAGAGCGCGTATGGTCGAGCAGACCGAGTCTTGTGATCTGGTCAGGTGTGATGGTCGAGTGCTCTTTGCTCCGGTGGTTTGTCCGATTGATGTACCGGGATTCGACAACAGTGCAATGGACGGTTATGCGTTGAATCTTCCTGCCGATGCGCACTTGCCGGGTGATTTCCGGGTGGTCCAGCGCATTGCCGCAGGACATTGCGGCGAGCCGCTGCAGCCCGGGTTTGCGGCCAGAATCTTTACCGGTGCACCGGTTCCGCCAGGCGCTTCGGTGGTCGTGCCACAGGAAGATGTCGAAGTGCTGGGTGAGAGCATCCGGGTGGTGGGTCCGCTGTTGGCTGGGCAGCACATACGGCGTCGTGGTGAAGACCTTCAGGCAGGACAATCGGTGCTCGCGGCAGGCACGGCGCTTCAAGCCAGACATCTGGCGCTTGCTGCCTCGGTCGGTTTGTCCAGGCTCGAGGTGCGTCGACGTCTGAAAGTCGGTGTTTTTTTCACGGGAGACGAACTGGTCGAACCGGGTGAGCGGCTGACCGATGGCGCGATTTACAACAGTAACCGTTACGCCATTGGCAGTCTGGTGCGCGGCTTGGGCTGCGAGCTGACTGACTACGGTGTCGTCAGCGATGACCTTCAAGCCACCCTGACCATGCTTGATCTCGTCATCACATCAGGAGGTGTCTCTGTCGGTGAAGAAGATCATGTGAAGGCGGCCGTCATGCGACTCGGTCAGCTCGATGTCTGGCAGGTGGCAATCAAGCCCGGCAAGCCGTTTGCTTTTGGTCGGATCGGACAGGCGGATTTCATCGGGCTTGCGGGAAATCCGGTGGCGGCTTTTGTCACCTTCTTCCTGCTGGCTGCACCGTTCATCAGACGCAGGCAGGGCATGAGCCATTGTTTGCCGACCCGGTTTGAAGCCTTGTCAGACTTCTCCTGGAGCGCCAAAGGACGCAAGCGCGAGTTTGTCCGTGTTCGCGAGCAGATCGATCAAAACATGCGCTTGACTCTGGCACTCAGTTCCAGCAATCAGGGCGCGGGCGTGGTGAGCAGTATTGCGATGGCAGACGGATTGGTCGATGTCGGACCGACGGCGCGGATTGTGCCGGGTGACCGGATTGTTTACTACCCGATGGGCGGGTTGATGGGGATGCAGTCGTGAAACTTAAATTACTCTATTTTGCGCAGCTTCGAGAGACACTGGGACTGCACCAAGAGGAGCTGGAGTGTCAGGTCAGTACGGTGCAGAGCCTGATTGACTTGCTCGCCATGCGAAGCGATCTCTGGCATCGGGAACTGGCCAGTGAGCAACCCCTGAAGGTCGCCGTTGACCAGCAGATGGTGTCACCTGCATTCGAGTTGCGTTGTGGCGCAGAGGTTGCGCTTTTTCGGCCTGTCACAGGGGGATAGCTTCATGTCGACAGATACGCGGGTTAGTGTCGCGGTGCAGAGCGCACCCTTTGATCTGGCTCATGAATTCGAGCAGTTTCGCCTGCGATGTGACGGGGCGGGCGCGGTGGTCTCGTTTGTCGGCATGGTTCGTGACATGAATCTGAGCGAGGGTGTGCAGGCGCTCGAGCTCGAGCACTATCCCGGCATGACGCAGAAAAGCTTGTGTCAGATTGCGCTGGACGCGGTGTTGCGCTGGCAGCTGCAATCGGTTCGCCTGATTCATCGGGTGGGATTGTTGCTGCCGGGTGATCCAATCGTTCTTGTGCTGACCGCCAGTGCCCATCGACAAGCTGCCTATGAGGCCAGTGAGTACATCATGGACTATCTCAAATCCGAGGCCCCTTTCTGGAAGAAGGAGTGGACCGCACAGGGTGCCCGGTGGCTCAGTCAAAGACAAAGCGACCAGAGTGCACTGTTGCGCTGGCGCGATGCGGCTTGAACCCGTTGTAACCTCATGACCGCGCAGTTTGAATACGCAGCAGTCATTCTGGCCGGAGGGCAAGGCTCGCGAATGGGCGGGGTCGACAAAGGACTCGTGGTCTGGCAGGGCAGACCCCTGGTTGATCATGTGATCGACAGGTTGAGAGCGCAATCGGTTGTGCCTGCCCGAATCTTCATCAGTGCCAATCGAAACCTTGAAACATACCAGCAGCGGACGACGGTTTTTTCTGATGCCACGCCGGGGTTTGAGGGGCCGCTCAGAGGTGTCCAGATGGCATTGCGTCATTGCAGCTGGCCTTATCTGCTGGTGGTTCCCTGTGACAGTCCCCGCTTGCCCTTGACCTTGGCTGAGAAACTTTACGAAAAGGGTGCAGGGCTCGCAGCTTATGCGGCCACAGGCGCCACCGATCACCCGCTGACCTGCCTGCTGGCTCGGGATTGCCTCGCCAGTCTTGAAGGCTACCTCGCGTCTGATCGGCGCCGGGTGAAGGACTGGCTTTATGACTTGAAGGCCACTGCGGTGAATTTCAGTGATTGCGCAGGATTCCTGAACATGAACACCCTCGATCTGCCTGACTAGCGAACGCTGAATGTGGCAAACATGGATTGCAGCGTCGTCTGTGCATGGGTCGACAATGTGTCGGAAGGTTCCGTGTCTGGCGAGTGACGGTAGCGTTGAACGCTGTAAGCGTAAACGTCCTGCGCTTTGAGCAAGCGGGCAAGATCGAGCAGGTCCGCCTCGGACAGCCAGGTTTTGGACCAGGTGGTTCGGCATTCGTATCTGCCAGACCAGCCTTGCAACTGCGACAGACAGTCCTTGACAGCAAGCCAGGAGCCTTTGCGCGACGTCAGGGCGTCATAGTGCTCGGGCAGCGTCTTGACGTCGAGCCCGACCCACTGAATCATGGGAAGAATCGCCGCCAGACGCTGGGGGTAGATTCCTGCCGTGTGAAGGCCGACCTCATGGCCCAGCTCCCTGATTCTGGCGATCAGTCGTGGCAATGATGGCTCCATGAGAGGTTCGCCGCCCGAAATGACCACGCCGTCGAGCAAACCCGATCGAGAGTTGAGAAACCTCTCGACACCGGACCACTCGATCCCGGACTCACGGTGATGCAGATGAGGGTTGTGACAGTAATGACATCGCCAGGGGCAGCCTGCCACAAACAGTGTTGCCGTCAGTCGATCAGGCCAGTCGACCGTGGAAAAGGGCGTCAAACCCCCGAGCGCAGGACGCAGTGGCCGGTCGCTACGGGTGTCCTGCAGGCTCATTGAAGAATTTTCTTTCATGAAACTCGCCTTTCTTGCCGATGTTGAACGAACTCACAGGGCGGTGGTATCCCATCACTCGTGTCCAGATCTCGCAGCGAGTGCGCAGGGATGGGTCAAGGGTCTGCCTGGGATCGGTCGGGTCAGATGCGGATTTTGCGGGTTCAGGCTTGTGTTGCATGATGCGTCTCTCCAGAAGAAACCGGCAGGGAGTGACCGGATTTGAGCAAGATCTCGTCACACGTTGGGCAAAACTCGTGGCGCCCTTTGAGATATCCGTGTGTCGGACAGATCGAGAATGTAGGTGTGATGGTGAGGTAAGGAATGCGAAATCTTGTCAGTGCACGTGCAACCAGTTGCTTGCAAGCCTGCGCCGAGCTGACAGCCTCGTTCATGTACAGGTGAAGAACGGTTCCACCGGTGTATTTGGATTGAAGGGTTTCTTGTAGCTGCAGAGCCTCAAATGGATCATCGGTGTAACCGACCGGCAGTTGACTTGAATTGGTGTAGTAGGGCTGTTCACGGGTTCCAGCCTGCAGGATGTCGGGCCAGCGCTGTCTGTCTTCTTTGGCGAAGCGGTACGTTGTGCCTTCTGCCGGTGTGGCCTCAAGGTTGTAAAGATGTCCCGTCTGTTCCTGAAACTCGATGATGCGGCTGCGGATATGGTCTAGCACCCGGATGGCGAGCGCCTGCCCCTGGTCAGTACTCAGATCGTGCTGATCACCACTGAAATTTCGAACCATTTCATTCATGCCATTCACGCCGAGCGTGCTGAAATGGTTTCTCAAGGAGCCCAGATAACGTTTGGTGTAAGGGTAGAGGCCTTGATCCATGAGGCTCTGAACGGTCGTGCGCTTGCATTCGAGCACATCACGGCCGAGCAACATCAGTTCGTCAACCCGTGCGAGCAGACCTGTCTCATTGCCAGCGTACAGATAGCCCAGACGGGCACAGTTCAATGTGACCACGCCGATGCTGCCGGTCTGCTCGGCCGAGCCGAACAAACCGTTGCCACGCTTGAGCAGCTCTCTGAGATCAAGCTGCAGCCTGCAGCACATGGAGCGCACCATGTGAGGTTCCAGATCGGAGTTCAGAAAATTCTGAAAGTATGGCAACCCGTACTTTGCTGTCATCTCGAACAACAGATCCGTATTCGGATGATCCCACGGAAAATCCGCAGTGATGTTGTACGTCGGGATAGGAAATGTGAAGGCACGCCCCATCGCATCACCCGTAGTCATGACATCGATGTAAGCGCGATTGATCATGTCCATTTCTCGTGAGAGATCGCCATACGAAAACGGCATCTCTTCACCACCAATATACGGAATCTGGTCCTTCAGATCCGCTGGGCATGTCCAGTCGAAAGTCAGGTTGGTAAAGGGGGTCTGTGTGCCCCAGCGACTCGGGACATTCAGGTTGTAGATCAGCTCTTGCATGCACTGACGCACTTGTGTGTAGGACATGTCGTCCTTGCGCACGAAGGGTGCCATGTAAGTGTCGAAGGAGCTGAAGGCTTGGGCCCCGGCCCATTCGTTTTGCAGGGTTCCCAGAAAGTTCACGATCTGCCCGACCGCGGCGGACATATGTCGGGCAGGGGTGGCTTCGACCTTGCCCGCAACGCCATTGAAACCTTCGGTCAGCAACTGTCTCAACGACCAGCCTGCACAGTATCCGCTGAGCATGTCGAGGTCGTGGATGTGCAGATCAGCCTGGCGATGCGCATGTGCCGCCCGGTGACTGAAAACTTGTGAAAGCCAGTAATTCGCCGTGACTTTACCAGCCACGTTCAGAATCAGACCGCCAAGGCTGTATCCCTGGTTCGCATTGGCATTGACCCGCCAGTCCAGCCGCTGGAGATATTCCTGCATTGCCTGAGCGACGTCAACGACCGGGAAGGCGCGATCCGGGGTCGTGGGGTTTGTTGCGGCAGTCAAGGGCATGGCCAGACCTTTATCAATATGTTGTGTGTTAAATGAATACTATCACTACATATTGTGTTTAAGTTGATTTTCTGTCACGTGACGAGCAGACTTCTCCCTTCTCTTTGCGATATGTCAAATGCGCGGGTCCGGTCCATGGTGGCGCTCGACAAATCGATGCGGGATCCAGACAGGTTGGACTAAGGTTTGAGTTTTATCCAGATCTCGAGCACAGCCAGGGCATGGCGTGTGGTTCGAAGTGGTCAACGAAGCGTATTCATCCCAAACCTGCTCG
>CAZBIN010000070.1:0-13655 GCA_964491995.1 uncultured Orrella sp. | reverse complement strand
TCCAAAGAGACACTGGAGTTTCACTACGGCAAACATCATCAGACTTACGTCACCAACCTGAACAACCTGATTGCTGGTACTGAATTCGAAGCATCTTCCCTGGAAGATATTGTCAAAAAATCCTCGGGTGGCATTTTCAACAACGCCGCTCAGGTATGGAACCATACTTTTTACTGGAACAGCCTGTCACCCCAAGGTGGTGGCGAGCCTGCAGGGGCGCTGGCAGATGCGATCAAAGCCAAGTGGGGCAGCGTTGAGGCCTTCAAGGATGCTTTCAACAAGTCGGCAGCTGGCAACTTTGGATCCGGGTGGACCTGGCTGGTCAAGAAGGCTGATGGTTCAGTCGACATCGTCAACACCAGCAACGCCGCAACGCCCTTGACCGCTGGTGACAAGCCTCTGCTGACCTGTGATGTTTGGGAGCATGCTTACTATATCGACTTCCGTAACGCACGTCCCAAGTATCTTGAGACGTTCTGGAAGATTGCGAACTGGAAGTTTGCTGAAAAGAATTTCGCCTGAACGCAAGCTCATATAACAGAGCTCAGATAGCAAACCGCCAGCGCAAGCTGGCGGTTTTTTTTATATGATGAACGAGGGATTCGACTCACTACTGGGTCGGTCCGACAGATCACACAACAGGGGACTCATCATGTCAATCAAAGAAGCATTCATCTGCGACGCGCTTCGCACGCCAATCGGCCGCTACGGCGGCGCTCTTTCGCAGGTCAGGACAGACGACCTTGCAGCGATTCCCATTAAAGCCCTGATGGCTCGTAACACCAATGTTGACTGGTCTCGGTTGGACGAGGTGCTCTATGGTTGTGCTAACCAGGCTGGTGAGGACAACCGTAACGTGGCGCGCATGGCCAGCCTTCTGGCAGGTCTCCCTGTTGATGTTCCCGGTGGCACGATCAACCGTCTTTGTGGCTCAGGGATGGATGCGGTGGGGACAGCCGCCCGTGCTATCAAGACCGGCGAGGCGGCGCTTATCATCGCCGGTGGCGTCGAGAGCATGAGCCGTGCCCCCTTTGTGATGGGCAAGGCTGATACCGCGTTTTCGCGCTCAGCTGCAATTTACGATACAACCATCGGCTGGCGTTTTGTCAACCAGCTGATGAAAGCGCGATATGGCGTGGACTCAATGCCAGAAACGGCTGAGAATGTGGCGGACCAGTTCGGGATTTCACGTGAAGATCAGGACAAGTTTGCAATGGCAAGCCAGGAAAAGACTGCCGCTGCTCAGAAGAATGGCGTGTTCGACAGCGAGATCACCCCGGTTGAAATTGCGCAACGTAAGGGTGACCCTGTGGTTGTGAACCGCGATGAGCATCCCCGTCAGACGAGTCTGGAAGCGCTTGGCAAACTCAAGCCTGTTGTTCGGGCGGGTGGCACTGTGACTGCAGGTAACGCATCGGGTGTCAACGATGGTTCAGTGGCCATGATCATGGCCAGTGAGCAGGCGGCCAAAGAGCATGGCCTGACCCCCCGTGCGCGAGTGATTGCCATGACGACAGCGGGTGTGGAGCCGCGTATCATGGGCATCGGTCCGGCGCCAGCGTCCAAGAAGCTTTTAAGCAGTCTGGGTATGAAAATTGACCAGATGGATGTGATAGAGCTCAATGAAGCCTTCGCGGCGCAGGGGCTTGCAACTTTGCGTCAACTGGGCGTAGCTGATGATGATCCGCGCGTTAATCCGAACGGAGGGGCAATTGCGCTGGGTCATCCGCTTGGGGCCAGTGGTGCCCGTCTGGTGATGACAGCGGTCAATCAGCTGCACCGTACAGGTGGACGTTACGCGCTTTGCACCATGTGCATTGGCGTTGGACAGGGCATTGCGCTGATTGTCGAGCGCGTCTGATAGCACAGGACTCCGGGTGCGCGTGAATTGGAACGTGCATCCGGCATAAAAATCTTTGAAGGTCTCGTTAGACCTGCTGCACACACCTGACACATCTCGGTGCCCAAGTTGGGCATGCGAGGTATACGGTTTGCTGCGCGCCTGAACTATCTCTTTACGTTCAACTCAGGAATACCTCTGATCTGCGTGCCTGGTTTGATGTTGCGCCTTTCGAACCAACCCTGATTCACTTCAAGAGCCAGGCGCACGGGCTCGCTCGAACAGTGCGAGTTGCGAGTCTGCGGTTGCATATGCTCGATGTTGGTGATGGTTCCATCATCTCTGATGAATGCAATGGATAATGGAATGAAAGTCTGCATCATCCAGAAACACTGGGGGGAAGCCCGCTCGAACACGAAAAGCATTCCCTGATTGTCCGGCATTGCCTGACGCCCCATCAGGCCGATTGCTCTTTGTTCGGGTGTGGTCGCGAGTTCCGCGTCAACCCTGTGCATACCCACATAGAGCGACTGCGTCGGCAGGCCGGACTGGATAGGCTGTGGTTGTGCGCTGGTGTGGAATGAAATCGCGGCAAGTGTTATCCATCCAGTCAGCCATAGCTTTCTGAAAGAAAAAAAAGTGCCACCGCTTGTCGGGCGACCCGACAAGGCTTGAGAAATCTCGGACATGCTCGGCTTGGGGTTATTCACCCCTGAGTGGTTAACCAGCCGTTATATTAATGGCTTGTTTTCCCTTGGCTCCCTGAGTGACCTCAAAATTGACCTTTTGACCCTCTTTCAGTGTCTTAAAGCCGTTCATTTGAATGGAAGAGAAGTGGGCAAACAAGTCTTCACCACCGTCATCGGGAGTGATGAAGCCAAATCCTTTGGCATCATTGAACCATTTAACGGTGCCCTTGCTTGTGCTCGGAAATTCGCCGGGTGAGTGGGTCGATTCTGACATGACGACTGCCTCTTGTTGCTGGATGATTCTGCAAGGGCGTTGACAAACGCAACGCCCCTCGAATGTGCCGGAAAGCTGTATAACCGAGCACATTGAGGAAATATGCGTCACACTTGTTACATTCGTCAAGTGGTTAGCAGGTTTTCTCTCAGGGCTCTACGGCTATAAACTGGATATTGTTCAAAACGGAGTTGATTGAGTCATCATGGCTACGCGTTTCGGTTCATCGAGCGGTGTCTTGCTGGAAAAGCAAAGCAGTCGCACTAAACCACCACCAATGTTCCAGGTGATCCTGCTCAACGATGACTACACACCGATGGAGTTTGTTGTCCATATTCTGCAAAAATTTTTTGGCAAATCTGAAGAGGAAGCGATGCAGATTATGCTGAAAGTGCACCATGAGGGCAGGGGTGTGTGCGGAGTTTATCCGCACGATGTCGCTGCTACACGTATTGCTCAGGTTCTACAGTTTGCCAGAACACGGCAGCATCCGTTGCAATGTGTCATGGAGCCGGTAGGGGATTAGAAAATTTTTGCAATATAGGCATAGAATCACAACATGGTATTGGATGATCAGCGTGATCGCTGGTCACGGTTTTGGGTTTGGAAGCAACGGGAGGAAACGTGATTTCCCAAGAACTTGAAGTCAGTCTGCACATGGCATTTGTTGAAGCTCGTTCAGCTCGTCATGAGTTCATAACCGTTGAGCACTTGTTGCTGGCTTTGCTTGAAAACGCCGCAGCGGTCGAAGTCCTGAAGGCGTGTGCTGCCAACACTGATGAGTTGCGTCAGAACCTGCGCAAATTTGTCACTGACAACACGCCGGTGATACCCGAAGGCGGCGAGGTCGATACGCAACCGACGCTTGGCTTTCAACGTGTGATCCAGCGCGCAATCATGCATGTTTCAGCCGGCGGTACTTCCAAGAAGCCAGTCACAGGGGCTAATGTCCTGGTGGCGATCTTCGGCGAGAAGGATTCTCACGCGGTTTATTATCTTCAGCAACAAGGCGTTTCGCGTCTGGATGTTGTGAATTTTCTGTCGCACGGCATCACCAAGCATCAACAGGCTCCAGAGGCGAACCCAAGCCAGCAACGTGATGGCGCAGGGTCTTCCGATGAGACCGCTGAGGGGCGTCAGTCGCCTCTGGATCTTTACGCCCAAGACTTGAATGCCGCGTCGCTGGCCGGTCGCATTGATCCCTTGATTGGTCGTGATCACGAGGTCGAACGAGTCATTCAGATTCTTTGTCGTCGTCGCAAGAACAACCCCTTGCTGGTGGGTGAGGCTGGTGTTGGTAAAACCGCGATTGCGGAAGGGTTGGCATACAGAATCACGCGCGGTGAGGTACCGGAAGTTTTGGGGCAGGCGCATGTCTATGCACTTGATATGGGATCGTTACTGGCAGGAACCAAGTACCGCGGTGATTTTGAACAACGCCTCAAGGCAATCCTCAAACAGATCAAAAACAACCCGAATGCGATCCTGTTCATTGATGAAATTCATACGCTGATTGGGGCAGGTTCGGCATCGGGTGGGACGCTTGATGCATCAAATCTGCTCAAGCCGGCACTGTCTTCGGGACAGCTTCGCTGTATCGGTGCGACCACTTACACGGAATTCCGTGGCATTTTTGAGAAAGACGCCGCTTTGTCCCGACGGTTCCAGAAAGTGGATGTCAACGAACCTTCGGTTGAGCAGACCATCCAGATTTTGCGCGGACTCAAACAGCGGTTTGAGTCACATCATGGAGTGAAGTACTCTGCTGCGGCTTTGACAGCGGCAGCAGAGTTGTCTTCGCGCCACATCAATGACCGTCATCTTCCTGATAAGGCGATTGATGTGATTGATGAGGCGGGTGCTGCCCAGCGGCTTTTGCCACGATCCAAACAGAAAAAGGTGATTGGCAAGCAAGAGATCGAAACCATCATCAGCAAGATTGCGCGTATTCCGCCGCAAACCGTCTCGACCGACGATCGTAGTCGGCTAGCCACACTTGAGCGTGATCTCAAAACAACTGTTTTTGGGCAGGACGTAGCGATCGAGGCCCTGGCCGCAGCTATCAAGATGGCGCGCTCAGGGCTTGGAAAACCGGACAAACCGATTGGCGCATTCCTTTTCTCTGGTCCCACGGGCGTGGGTAAGACGGAAGTTGCCAAGCAACTCGCGTTTACGCTTGGCATAGAACTTCTTCGCTTTGATATGTCTGAGTATATGGAAAGGCACACGGTGTCGCGTCTGATTGGCGCTCCGCCGGGGTATGTCGGATTTGATCAGGGGGGGCTACTCACCGAGGCAGTGACCAAACAGCCGCACTGTGTGCTGTTGCTCGATGAGATCGAGAAGGCGCATCCTGATGTGTTCAATATCCTGTTGCAGGTTATGGATCATGGGACACTGACGGATAACAATGGTCGTAAGGCAGACTTCAGGAATGTCATTCTGATCATGACCACGAATGCTGGCGCAGAAGCGATGAGTAAGCCCAGCATCGGATTTTCCAACTCTCGTGCCAGTGGCGATGAGATGACTGATATCAAGAAGCTGTTTGCACCTGAGTTTCGCAACCGGCTTGATGCCATCGTTCACTTTGCTGCTTTGAACAAGGACATCATCCTGCGCGTAGTGGATAAATTCTTGATGCAGCTTGAAGATCAGTTGCACGAAAAGCGTGTCGAGGTTTGTTTTACTCAGCATTTGCGTGACTATCTGGCAGCCAAAGGGTTTGATCCATTGATGGGCGCCAGGCCCATGCAGCGACTGATTCAGGATGTGCTGCGACGCGCTCTGGCGGATGAGCTGCTGTTTGGTCGGTTGGTCAACGGTGGTGGTGTGACCATCGACATTGATGATGATGGCAAGGTCAAACTTGAGTTTGATGAAGATTCAGCCCGTCAGAAATCGTCAGACGCCAAGCCTTCACCCGACAAGGAACTGGTTCACGAGTGACGTCTGGTTGTAGACAGAGCATTTCAGTGTGTTCGATCAGACGTCTTGGTCAGACTCGTGGATCAAGTGTGGTGTTCAGAAAATGCGGTGTTCATATTTCGGGGGCTGACTCGTCTCAAACAGTAAAAAAGCCAGCAGGCAATGTTTCTGCTGGCTTTTTTGCGTGAACAGGTTTTGTTCGGTGAGCCGTCATTGTCTTTGTAAGACTGTGAAGATCGGTGTCCATACGTCCTGGGCAGCGAGTCTTTTTCTGAGGAGGCTCGTGGCTGCGGCTACTTGAACGTTATCGTCAAGACAGTGAAACGGTCCAAAACGACGCTTTCAGCGGCAGCAGTCCGGGACTGAGGGTGGTAGGGGGCGAGGACGTCAACCGCCAACGCAGTTTGCCCTGGAATGCGTGCTCGTTGTCACTGGGCTTGAATCAACCTCGACCGGTGCTACCAAATCCGCCATGCCCACGTTCCGAGTGTTGCTCGAACTCTTCAACCACGTGAAATTGAGCGCGTGCGATCGGGATAATCACCAGTTGTGCAAGCCGTTCCATAGGATTCATCTGAAAAGCGGTCTGCGAGCGATTCCACGCTGACACCATCAAAGGTCCTTGGTAGTCGGCGTCAATAAGCCCAACCAGATTGCCTAGCACAATGCCGTTTTTGTGTCCCAGACCCGACCTGGGGAGAATGATGGCCGCGTAGTCTGGGTTGCCAATGTGGATCGAGAGCCCGGTCGGAATGAGGATCGTTTGACCAGGTTCGATCGTGACAGGGCTTTCCAGGCAGGCACGCAGATCCATGCCAGCGGATCCTTCCGTTGCATAGGCAGGCAGATGCTCGCGCATTCTGGGATCAAGGATTTTCAGAGAAACTGGAATCATATTTTGCTTTAGTGAAAAAATTAATGCGAGGGCAAGAAGAGACTGGTGCAAACGGTTGCAAGTCACCTTGATCCGACCTGGATGGGTGAAACTAAGGTAAACCAAGTATTGCTCAACTCAATCAATGGTGCGCCGCTTGTCGGTGCGAGTACTGGCTCTATCTCGTTTTCGGGTGAAAATGTAGAAAATCCCAAGACCTACGGCCACTGAGAAACCTCCTGCAACATAGAGCGCCAGATCGCTCGACTGCTGGGCCACCCAAATACTTTTCGCAGCAAGATAACCCGGCAAAAGAAGCACAGGAACCCACAGTATTGATGAAAGAACATTTGCCAGTTGAAACAACCCATGAGACATGCCCATCACACCTGCCACAGCAGGGATCGTGCTACGTATGGGTCCTAAAAACCTGCCGAGAAAAACTCCCAGAAAGCCATATCGGTAAAAGAACAGTCTAGCTCTTGCGACAGTTGTCCGGTGCTGTTTGAGCATCCTCAATCGCAGGATCGAGGGACCTATCGAGCGACCTAGCCAGTATGAGACCGCATCACCGAGGAATGCGCCTGAAGTGCCCCACAAAAAAATTGGGACTGGGTCCAGGATCCCTGTTCCAATAAGACTGCCAGCCAGTAAAAGCAGGGTTGTAGCGGGGATCAAGATACCGACGAGGAGCATCGATTCACCGAAAGTCAACAAACCGATGATAGGACCTGCCCACACCTGATTGGTCTGGATGAATTGTCCTATTTGTTCTATGTAAGCTTCCATCTGGTTTGACTTGGCGGTGGTCGAGATCTAATTGACTCTTGTCACGTGCCGCCGTGCAATTTCCTGAACAATGCGACGAGCGATCTCGATTTTTTCACCAGATCCCAGACTTATCATCCCTTGTTCATCAAAAAGCTCGACAGTCGTGTGGTCTGCATCCATGACGTGTTGTGCAAGATTGCCAATCAACATGGGAACACCTTTACGACGCCGCTTTTCTTGAGCAAGATCCGGGTCGAGGGTCGTCTCTGCTGCAAAGCCTACGCACCAGGGTGCTCTAGGTAGCGCCGCAACTTCTGCCAGTATGTCCGGATTTTGTACAAAGTGAAATGCCGGTGGTTGACCATCGGTCTTCTTTAGCTTTTCGCTCGACTGATTGGCGACACGCCAGTCAGCAACAGCAGCGACAGCAATAAAAATATCTGCTGCATCGACTCTTTCCATGACGGCAGCTCGCATCTGAATGGCAGTCTGTACAGAAATTCGGTTGACGCCGGGCGGACAAGCTAGTGCGGTGGGGCCCGAAACCAGATCAACCATCGCGCCTGCCTCCAGAGCAGCCTGAGCGATTGCATAACCGGTCTTGCCTGAAGATCGGTTGGTGATGACACGAACGGGGTCGATGGGTTCGCACGTCGGTCCAGCTGTCATCAGCACCCGCCGGCCTGCCAGGTGTTTTGGTTGAAAATATCCAATGACAGCAGCCAGAAGCTCGTGGGGTTCCAGCATCCGTCCATCGCCCACCTCTCCACATGCCTGACTTCCAGCGGCGGGGCCAAGAACCTGCACACCATCCTGGCGTAGTTGTGTCACGTTACGTTGAGTTGCAGGTGCAAGCCACATTTCCTTGTTCATCGCCGGTGCCACCAGGAGTTCGCGCGGGCTTGCCAGGCAAAGTGTTGTGAGAAGATCATCTGCCAGCCCGTTTGCCACTTTGGCCATGAAGTCAGCAGTTGCCGGCGCAACCAGCACCACATCCGCCTGTCGGGTCAGATCAATGTGGGCCATGTTGTTGTCCATGCGGCTGTCCCAGAGATCTGTGAACACAGGTCTGCCTGACAGGGCCTGGAAGGTGACCGGTGTGATGAAGCGACAGGCGGCGGCTGTCATGACAACATCCACGACGGCTCCGTGATCGATGAGTCTTCGAACGAGTTCTGCAATTTTGTAGCAAGCGACGCCACCCGTCAGCCCGAGCACAATGTGCTTGCCCTGAAGATCTCTCATTGTCCACTCCGCATCTTCGTGTTGGCCTCTCGGTCCTGGCGCCACCGAGCCCATTCGTCCCAGATAATCAGTGCTGCACCAAAGGTAATGGCCATATCAGCAACGTTAAAGGCAGGATAGTGCCAGCCACGCCAGTGAAGCAACAAAAAGTCAATGACATGCCCATGTATGACCCGGTCAATCAGATTGCCAATTGCACCGGCCAGGATCAGTGTCAGTGCCAGCAAGAACCGGATCTGACCACGATGACGGTGCATCAGCCAGGCAATCAATACGCTTGCGCCGATTGCGATCGCAATCAGCAGCCAGCGCTGCCATCCTGATCCACCCGCCAGAAAACTGAAGGCCGCCCCCGTGTTGTAAACCAGCGTGAGGTCAAACACGGGAAGCACAGGTAAACGCTCGGCGTAACTGAAATTAAGCTGCGCAAGCCATTTGGTTGCCTGATCGACGCCGATAATCATCGCCGCCAGGGTAAACCACTTAGTCACTGGCCGCCTCGGCGAGGTTTTGAATACAGCGCCCGCAGATATCTGGATGCTCAGGATGCGCGCCCACGTCTTCAACATAATGCCAGCATCTGCCGCATTTTCCGTGTGTGCTGGCTCGTGCAAACACCTTCAATCCATCATTCTCAGAGGACTCGACACTCGAATCACTGTTGGACTGACCGGACATCAGAACCACTTCGGCGGCAGAGACAATCAAGATGAACTTAAGTTGATCGCCAAGACCCTGAAGCAGCACATAATCATTTTGAGTGCATTCGATTCTGACCTCTGCCTGCAGTGATGCGCCGATCTTTCCATCGGTCCGCAAAACTTCCAGCACTCGCGATACCTGAGACCGGATCTCACGCACTCTCGACCACTTCGCGTTCAACGTTTCCTGCTGCTCGATGGAGGGGAGGGTGTGATAGCACTGAGCAAAGACTGTGATCTTTGATGGCGTGTCGCTTAGTTCAAGCGTGCCGTCCATTTGCAAGGTTTCCCAGACCTCCTCTGCCGTGAAAGACAGAATCGGCGCCATGAGCTTGGTGAGCGACTGTGTGATATGTAACAAGGCAGTCTGAGCGCTACGACGTGCCAGGCTTTCTGGGGCGCTGGTGTAGAGGCGGTCCTTGAGGATGTCGAGGTAAAAGGCCCCGAGATCTTCGGAACAAAAGTGTTGGAGGCGCGAGACGGCTGGATGAAAGTCATATTGTTCGTAATGACTGAGGACCTCCTGCTGCATCGCTTGTGTCATTGCGATGGCATAACGGTCTATCTCCAGCATGTCTTCAGGTGGGACTGCATCTGTGCTGCTGTTGAAGTCCGAGACATTGGCTAGCAGAAACCGCAGTGTGTTGCGAATGCGGCGATAGCTTTCAACCACTCGCTTGAGAATTTCTTCGGAGATCGACAACTCACCCGCATAGTCTGTGCTTGCAACCCATAGCCGCAGAATCTCTGCGCCAAGGCTGTCGGAGACAGACTGCGGCGCAACCACATTTCCTACCGACTTGCTCATTTTGCGGCCTTGTCCATCGACCACAAATCCATGCGTCAGCAAACCCTTGTAAGGTGCCCGACCATGAAGCATGCAACCTGTCAGCAAAGAAGAATGAAACCAGCCACGATGCTGATCCGAGCCTTCGAGATAAAGATCCGCAGGCCATTGCAACTGTTCACCGTGAGAACCATGCTGGGCGTTATCAGGACCTCCGATCACCGTTGAATGTGTCGAACCGGAATCAAACCAGACATCCAGGGTGTCACGATTTTTTTCATAAAAACGAGCCTCGTCTCCGAGCAGCTCTGCCGGGTCAAGTGTCTGCCAGGCCTCAATGCCGCTCATTTCGACTCTTTTTGCCACTTCCTCAAGCAGTCGTGGTGTGTCGGGATGCAACTCCCCTGTTTCTTTGTGAACAAAGAAAGCCATCGGAACACCCCACTGACGCTGACGAGAGAGTGTCCAGTCAGGCCTGTGCGCGATCATGTTGTGTAGTCGCGCACGTCCCCAGGCAGGAAAAAAAGCAGTTTCGTCAATGGCTTTGAGTGCGCTCTCGCGAAGTGTTGATCCACCTGCACGTGGCTTGATGTCCATACCAGCAAACCATTGGCTGGTGGCACGGTAGATGACGGGAGTCTTGTGGCGCCAGCAGTGCATGTAGCTGTGCTGGTGCGCCTGTTGCTGGATGAGTGTACCGGCTTGCTCAAGCGCCTTGACGATTTCTGGATTGGCTTTCCAGATGGATTGCCCACCAAATAGCGGTAGACTTTGCGCATAACGCCCATCACCCATCACCGGGTTGATGATGTCCTGGTCTACCATGCCGTGCGCTTTGCAAGACACAAAGTCCTCTACACCATAGGCAGGGGCCGAGTGCACGACGCCAGTTCCGGTTTCGGTGGTGACATAGTCGCCCAGATACACGGGAGAGACTCGGTCGTAACCAGAATCCAGTTTGGCGAGCGGGTGATGGAATGTGATTCCGCTGAGTTTCTCACCCAGGCAGGTCGCAACAACCTCACCATCCAGTTTCCAGTCGCTCAGGCAAGCCGCCACACGCTCTTCGGCAATAATCAGAAACTGACCCGTTGCCCGGGGTTGTTTTAGTCTGACAAGTGCATATTCGATTTCAGGGTGCAGATTCAATGCCTGGTTGGACGGTATCGTCCATGGTGTTGTAGTCCAGATCACAATCGCACCGTCGGCGATTGACGAGAGACCAAACGCAGCGGCAATACCAGGGCGATCGGCGAATGGAAACGCGACGTCGATGGCTGGATCGGTTCGATCCGCGTATTCCACTTCTGCTTCCGCCAGCGCCGAGCCACAATCAAAACACCAGTTCACAGGTTTTAAGCCCCTGTAGACATAGCCCTTCTCGAGAATTCGCCCCAGCACCCTGATTTCATTGGCTTCTGTCCTGAAATCCATGGTCAGGTAAGGATTATCCCATTCCCCCAGAACGCCCAGGCGTTTGAAGTCCGCCTTCTGGTTCTCGATTTGCTCGTACGCATAGGCCCGCGCTTTGGACTGGACCTCAGCGACAGGAAGTGATTTACCGAATTTCTTCTCGATCTGGATCTCGATCGGCATGCCATGGCAATCCCAGCCTGGTACGTACTGGGCATCGAATCCAGCCATGTTTCGGCTCTTGACGATGATGTCTTTCAAAATCTTGTTGACTGCATGACCGATGTGGATCGATCCGTTCGCGTAAGGTGGACCGTCGTGCAAAATAAACTTCGGACGTGCCGCGCTAGCTTGTCGTATGGCTTTGTAGACGCCTTTTTCCTCCCATTGCGCGACCCACTGTGGCTCTCTTTTCGGTAGATTGCCACGCATCGGGAATGAAGTGTCAGTCAGATTCAGCGTAGTTTTGTAGTCCATTTTGCGCAAAGTAATTGACCGCATGCTGCCGATCGTTCTGCATAGCCGCGGTCAGGGTGGGAAGGTCCGGGAACTTTTCTTCGTCCCGCACGTGTTGCAGGATCTCGATATCCACGAGTTTACCGTAGGCGTCGATGCTCGCATCGAGCAGGTGTGTCTCAAGCAAGACATCAGCGCTCTGACCAACGGTCGGACGCACCCCCAGACTGGCGATGCCTGGAATGGGGTCAGGTCCAAGTCCGCGAACCTGAACAACATAAATTCCAAATCGAATCGCACAGTTTTGAACGACCCGCACGTTCATGGTGGGAAAGCCCAGAGTACGTCCGAGCTTGCGACCATGCAGTACATGACCGCTGATTCGATAAGTGTGCCCGATGAGGTCACGTACGGCTTGCATATCGCCACATGAAAGCGCAAGCCGCAGGCTCGAGCTTGATACACGGTCACCGGAAGCATCACGAATGTCTTGCAAAACCTCAAGCTCAAATCCGAACTGCTCGCTGGCCTGGCGTAACGTTTCGGCGTTGCCGGCGCGACCATGACCATAGCGGAAGTCAGCCCCAACGATGAGCCACTTCACGTTGAGGTGCTCGACCAGCAGGTCTCGCACAAAAACCTCCGGACTCATGCTCGCCATGGCCTGGTTGAAGCGCAAAAGTGCGATCTGCTCGATTCCGGCCTGTGCGAGATCGGTCAGTCGATCGCGGGTGCCGCTAATACGCAAAGGGGCTATTTCCGGCTTTCCAAGACGTTTTGCGAAATACGCCTTCGGGTGTGGCGAAAATGTCATGACGCTGGGCGTGAGCCTTCTCGCAGCAGCGGCCGCGATGACTTTGGCTAGCATGGCTTGATGACCCTTGTGCACACCATCAAAATTGCCAATAGTCAGGGCGCTGGGAGGGCTGGGGGGGGAGCAGGGCAGGTGCCTGATGATTCGAATCGGTTTCATGTCGGGTGTAAGTTTACAATCTTGTGCATCTATCGACCTTCTTTCCTCGGCCTGCATGCAATCAAATCATAGAAACTGTCGTTTTGTGGTCCTGATCTCCGGTCAAGGCTCTAATTTGAATGCCATTGTGCAGAAATGTCGGATGCAGGGTGTAGGGGCTGATTTTGTGCAGGTCATCTCCAACCAGCCTGATGCGCCAGGGATCAAGTGGGCCGAGCAGCAGGGTATCCAGACCCGTGTACTATCTCACCGTGCGTTTGATAGCAGGGAGTCATTTGATCAGGCACTCGGTGATCTAATCGAGGCCTGCGATCCTGATTACGTTATTCTTGCGGGTTTCATGCGCATTCTGACTGCGGGCTTCGTACAACGCTTCGAAAACCGGCTGATCAATATCCATCCGTCTCTGCTGCCTGCGTTCACTGGCTTGCACACTCACGAGCGGGCGCTCGAAAGCGCTGTCGGGTGGCACGGCTGCACGGTCCATTTTGTAACAGCGCAGCTTGATCATGGTCCTATCATTGCGCAAGCAGCGCTTGAAGTTCACGACAATGACACGCCGCAATCATTGGCACAGCGAGTGCTGGAGCTTGAGCATCGGTTGTATCCTGAGGTGGTCTGCTGGCTGGCTCAGGGCCGTGTAGAACTTGACGCGGCGGGACTTGTCAAGGTCCACGGCATCACCCAGAGACATTTAAAAGGTT
>CAZBIN010000069.1:0-13714 GCA_964491995.1 uncultured Orrella sp. | reverse complement strand
CGTCGTCAGTGAATTTTTCTATCGGTCAGGCGTTACGGCTTTTGCAGTCAGATCGCTAAGCAGGGCGCTGAAGCCGGCATGCCAGATGCCTCAGCGCTTGCGATATTGATTGATGGCATCTCGGGTCTGTCTGGCGACGTCGGCACTGGCCAGAGACCAGTTTTGATCGTGACCCGCGTAAAGAATTGCACGTGATGAGCTGATCATCATTCCAAACCCATTGCTGTCACGACCTGCATTGCAGGTCGCTTCAATATCCCCGCCCTGTGCACCAATGCCTGGTACCAGCAAAGGCATATCACCCACGCAAGCCCTGACTCTGGCGAGTTCTTCCGGAAATGTTGCGCCGACAACCAGAGCGCATTGACCTTGGGTATTCCAGCGGTTGGCGACCATTTTTGCCACGTGGAGGTATAACGGCGAGCCATCGACCTGCAGTGCCTGCAAGTCCGAGCCTCCCGGGTTGGATGTGCGGCACAAAACAATGACGCCCTTGTCATTGCGTTCCAGATAAGGCAGCGCAGAGTCCAGACCCATGTAAGGATTGATGGTGACAGCATCCGCGCGATAACGGTCAAAAGCTTCCATCGCGTATCGTTCTGCTGTACTCCCGATATCTCCGCGCTTGGCATCAAGTACGAGAACATGCTCCGGGTAGTGGCTGCGGATAAAGTCGCAGGTTTTCTCCAGCACCTGTTCGGCACCGATGGCAGAAAAATATGCAATCTGTGGCTTGAATCCGCAAGCAAAGGGTGCGGTGGCTTCGACGATTCTGCAACAAAACTCAAGCAGCCCCTCATGCGAATCACCGAGATTGCCGGGGATTCGCGCCGGGTCGGGATCCAGTCCCACCATGAGCATAGAGTCGGCGTGATGCCAGATGTGATGAAGTTTTTTAATGAATGTCATGGCAATGGGAGCAGGTTGGCCAGGATATGCCCAACCCAGACTATGGCTGCAAACAGAACGGCAAGAAAGACCGCGGCACTGCCCAGGTCTTTGGCGCGTCCCAGAAGTGGATTGCGTTCAAGAGAAATGGCGTCTGCCAGAGCCTCGATCGCCGAATTGATCAGCTCGACGATCAGTACCATGAGCAGGCTGCCAACCAGCAGTAGCAACTCCGGCACCGACTCGGCTAGCCAGAAAGCAACTGGCAGAAGAATCAAGGCAACGGCCAGTTCCTGACGAAACGCGGCTTCGTATCTGACCGCTGCGACAAGGCCTTTCCAGGAATACCCGGTTGCTGCAATCAGTCTGGACAGACCTGAGCGGCTTTTAAAAGGCGATGTGTGTTCGTCGTTGGGCTGCAAGTCGTTTCGGACCGGGAAAATTTGTTAGCCTAGGCATTGAGACGTCTATTGACGCTTTGCATAATACTCCAATAAGGAATTCCAGAGCCATGCCGATTCTGAATATCAAGATCCCCACGGGGCACACTTCAACCCAGAAAGCTGCGCTACTCAAAGGTTTGACTGACGCAGTGCTGGTCAGCCTGAAAGCGCCGCTGCATTCCATTCGTGTCACGATTGATGAGGTTGCGCCCGAGAACACGATCGTTGCCGGTGAGATCGCCAAGCCGATGACCCTGATTACGGCGGTTTTGATTGCAGGGAGAACGGAAGCACTCAAAGCGGCGCTATTCAAAGAGCTGGCATTGGCGGTGCAGTCTAGTATCGGGGTATCGGTCGAGGACACGCGCATTGTGATTCAGGACGTCGCTACCATTGATCTGGGGGTCGCGGGAGGTATCAGCGCCAAAGCTGCTGGACGCTGAGAACTGGGAAGCGGGTTGCTGCCTTTGGCGCGTGAGAGTCAAAGGCATTCCCTGTTGCGCGACATGTTGTCTTCACGCGCGTCATTCCTTTTGCGGGAGGCGTCTCGCTGAAGCTGACATGTGATCCCGAAAGTCATCGTTTGAGTCTCTCAAAGCGATGGCTGGTGATGAATGCTTGTACACGGAACCAACCAGGTAAGGCTTGTCCATGTCGGGTGTGTGTGAAAGATGGATTCGCCTGTCAGGGGATTCAGAAAGTTTTCGAGGACGGCGCGGGTATTGCTCAGCGATTTTTCTGGCGAGCGCTTGTGTGCGCACGCGCAGAAAATTTCTCGATGGCTCTGGTGGGGCCTGACACAATTAAAAGATCACCTGGTTTGATCATCGTGTCTGGTTTGGCGTAAGTAAAGTCCTCATTT
Source organism: uncultured Orrella sp. (assembly GCA_964491995.1). Taxonomy (GTDB): domain Bacteria; phylum Pseudomonadota; class Gammaproteobacteria; order Burkholderiales; family Burkholderiaceae_B; genus Algicoccus. The sequence goes on along the minus strand of CAZBIN010000069.1, from coordinate 11,521 downwards.
TGTCGTTTGACGCCGACTACTGTAATGTGGTGCAGCTCCCGGACCCTGGATTCATCAAGGGTCCTGTCATGACAAAATGGTGGTGATTGTATCTTTGCGATTGCAAATCCATCATCGAACTCGATGAAGTCAATCATTTTTCCCGACACAAGATGCGCAACTCGCTCGCCCATGGCCGCTTCGGGATAAACCACATGATGTGCGCCAATCCGCTCAGCAATCCTGCCATGTGACGCATTGCTGGCTTTTACCCATATATCCCGAACCTTTAGTTCGCTCAGTGCCATCACAGCGAGCAGACTGGCCGAGAGATTGTCGCCAATCCCAACGATGGCATGAGAAAAGTCAGCTGCACCCAGTTGCCTCATCGTATCCACGTTTGTCGAGTCTGCCTGGGCGGTGTGTGTCAGTCGATGAGACCATTCTTGAACTTTCTCTTCGTTTAGGTCGATTCCCATGACCTCATGTCCCAGGGTGATCAGTGACTGGGCAACTGCTGAACCGAACCGTCCCAGACCAATGACGAGTACGCTGTCAGTTGCAGAAAATGCGTGACGTTCGGTGAAAAGAAATTTACCCAACAATTGGACGCTCCTCAGGGTAACGGAAACCAATTTTGATACCTTTCATCGCGAGCGCAGCTGCAACCGTGATGGTTCCCACTCGCCCCACAAGCATCAATATTGTGAGAGTAATCTGGGCCACTGGCGGCAGGTCCGCAGTGATCCCGGTCGATAAGCCGACAGTGGCAAATGCAGAGACAACTTCAAAGATCACCTGATCCGTCGGAAAGTCTGTGCTCGCAAGCACAATCCAGGTTCCCACGACTACAACGGCACTTCCAAGAACCAGCACGGTGATCGCTTCGCGCTGCACCTGGCTGCTGATTCGGCGACCGAAGGCCGTAACGTCTTTACGTCCCCGAATCTCTGCAACGACCAGAAGCAGTAGTATGAAAAATGTCCCTACTTTCACGCCACCTGCTGTGCCTGCGCTACCTCCGCCGACGAACATCAGCAGAAAGTGAACAGACCATGTTTCTTTCTCCATCGCGCCAATATCAACCGCGTTAAAGCCAGCGGTTCGGGAAGACACGGACGCAAATACAGCATTGAGCACTTTGTCGGCTGTGTTCATTGCGCCCAGTGTGGCCGGGTTGTCCCACTCGAACATAAGAATCAGGCAGGTGCCCGCCACTAGCAAGATAGCGCTGCCCGCAAGGGTGATTTTGGAGTGCAATGACAGATGCAACTTGTTGCTCAGTCGCTGTTTCAGATCAAACAGCACGGGGAACCCAATGCCACCAATCAGAATGGCCAGCATGATAGCCGTGAGCATCAGCAGATCCGATGAAAACGGCATCAGGCCATTGTCGTAAAGCGCAAAGCCTGCATTGTTAAAGGCCGACGCAGCGTGAAACACACCGTTCCACAAGGCCTCAAACAGCCCCTGGTCATAGCGAAATTTAAAGTTGAGAAACAGGGCGACTGCGATCAACCCTTCTGTGATAATCGTCAAGGTAAAAATCAGCCGAACAATGCTGCGCAGGTCACCTGCGCTGAGGTTACGGGTCTCGGTTTGCGCGATCAGGCGGGTCTTGAGCCGCAACGAGCGGTTGATCATCAGGCCTAGAAGCGTTGCAACGGTCATGATGCCAAAGCCGCCGATCTGAAACAGCAGCATGATCACCGCCTGGCCAAAGAAACTCCAGTATGTGCCGGTGTCGACGATGGCCAGACCTGTCACACAGACAGCAGACACCGCGGTAAAGAATGCAGTTAGCAGAGGAGCGGATTGATGTGCTGTCGTCGCGACTGGGAGATAAAGCAATCCCGTTCCGACGATGATCGCGCAGATAAAGCCCAGAAGAACGATTCGGGTGGGTTGCATGAACCAGGGGGGTGCCTTCTTGTCGCTGGGTCAAGCTGCTGTGTCGCAACTTGCCTTCAGCTTGACGAGTTTACTGCGCCATTGCCTTGTGGTGGCGTATAAATTTCAGCGATTCTCTGGCTCGCGCGGCGGTGTTGTTAAAGGCGCCCCTGCAGCGAGCGGCACGCGTCAAGCTGGGCGATCCACTTCTGCTTGTCATGTTCTGGTGCAAACGAAGCGAGCAGACTGTTTTTTGCAAGCTGGTAGGCATGCTTTTCATTCAACTCCAGCGCAGCAAACGTCTGGACATAATTCTCCAGAAGATAGCCCCCGAAGTATGCTGGATCATCCGAATTGATCGTGACGCACAGACCGGTATCGAGCATTTTTCGTAGTGGATGGTCTTTGAGGTTGTCATATACACACAGCTTGATATTAGACAATGGGCAGACAGTCAACGGTATCTGGCTCGAGGCCAGTCGTTGCATCAGTTTCGGGGAGTGAATGGATTGAACTCCATGATCAATTCGTTCGACACCCAGGTTATCCAGTGCAGATTCGATAAATGCAGGCGGGCCTTCTTCACCCGCGTGTGCGACCAGATGTAGCCCCAACGCTCGACATTTCGCGAATACTTTGGAAAATTTTTCCGGGGGATTGCCACGCTCACTCGAGTCGAGCCCCACCCCGATGAAGTCTTGACGAAACGGCAAGGCTTGCTCCAGAGTCGCCATGGCATCTTCTTCTGACAAATGTCGCAAGAAGCACAAGATCAGATCAGCGCTGATGCCTAGCTCCTTCTGAGCGCGACGACAGGCTTGTCTCAGACCGGTTATGCAGACTTTCATAGAGATTCCACGCGAAGTGTGGGTCTGCGGGTCAAAGAAGATTTCGGCGCGAACGATCCCTTCGGCTGCCGCGCGCTGGAAATAGGCCCAAGCCATGTCTTCAAAGTCCTGCGCTGTGCAAAGGACGCTGGCTCCGGCGTAATAGATGTCCAGAAAACTCTGCAAATCTGTGAAAGCGTACGCTTGGCGCAGTGTGGCGACATCCGGATAATTCAACCGGATCCCGTTACGATGGGCAAGTGCAAAGATGAGTTCAGGCTCTAGGGATCCTTCAATGTGGATGTGCAGCTCTGCTTTTGGCATGGATTTTAGTAATGCCAGCAATCGTGGGTCCAGACTGTCTGAAGTGGCTGTCATTGTTGACTCCGGTTTAGAGACGCTGACTACTTGATGTCGAGGCCAGGAGCGGTTCGATCATGCTCCAGTCAGGGTGCTTTGCATAGCCTGCGGTCATCAGTGTTTCTCTGTTGGCCAGTTCAAAGTCCCCAAACTCAAATCCCGGACCGACGACGCAGCTCACGAGTGAAAATCCATTTGGGTCGGCTGGCTTGGCTGCAAACCAGGTTCCTGCAGCAATTGTGGTCTCGAAGCACTGCTGCGCAACGCCCAGCGTGCGAACCTCGACAACGCTGGATACTCCATCAGGATCTGGCGACAGCGAATAGATGTGCAAATCCGTCCCCAGATGGAAAAACCAGCTCTCATCGGCAGCCACACGATGCCATGCAGAGTGCTGTGCACCATCCAGCAAAAAGTAGATGCTGGTGAATGCGGAGCGGACATCAGTATGATGGGGCGACTGGACCTGCAAAGGGGCTCGATAGGTTTCCCTGTAAAAGCCACCTTCGGGATGGGGTTTCAGATCAAGCTTGTGGATGAGTGACTTAGCGTGCAAGTTCATTTGTGCCAACCCTTTGTACGGTCTTTTTGCTTTGAGATGTTTTGATTTTGCTGATCAACACCATCAGACAATTTCATCAATTTTGCTCAAGAATAAGTCTCGTCCGTGATGTATCCGCTCCATCCAGTCGCGACCAGCATTCTCGTCCGTATTGTCAGTGATGTACTTGAAGGATCGCCAGGCGATGTTGCGCCGGTGACAGACAAAAGCAAGTGCAAAGAGCTCCATGTCCACAATATCCACGCCTTGACTTTGCAACCAAGGCTCGTTTGAGCGCATGAAACTGTCACCTGTTGCGCAGCGTACGCCATCAAATCCCGATGTCATCAGCATGGGGGTCTCATCAAAAGGTGTCACACCTCGGGGCGCAAGTGGCTCAGCGTCCATGTCGCGCTGTATCACGTCAGCGACTTCGACCAAGCCTGAGACCTCCGTGGAGAGGCGCCCGGCTGTTCCAAAATTAATCACCATGGTGGGTCGGTGGTGTGCAATCGCATCGACCAGAGCGAGAGCCGCATTCAGCTTTCCGACGCCAGTGAAAACAACCGGAATGTCGTGTGCAATCGGAGCGTGATCGAATTCATGGGGAAGTGCGGTGGCAATCAGTATTGTGTTCATCAGATCATCTCCAAAGTCATTTTGAGTCGCGTTCTGGATCGGGTTGGAAATGGATGTCCCCAGGTCTACCAGGGCTGCATGTATCCGTTGAGCGCGCCTGCCGTCTTGCGGTGCCTGTGATCCGATGACGATAAATTACCCTCAGGTGGCGGCTCGTTGCTCCATTCCTTTGGCGACTCTGGATAAACCAAAACAGATCAGGAAGTAGATCAATGCGACAAACAAGTAGATCTCAATGAAATAGGGGCGCCAGACCGGTTGCGCCACAACTGCTTTGGATGCGCTTAGCACGTCAAAGATACCGATGACCATCACCAGTGATGTGTCTTTCACAGCCCCCACAAAAATTCCCAGTGCCGCCGGTGTGGCGATTTTTCTGGCTTGGGGCAGGATCACCTTGAAAAACGTCTGGTGCGGTCGCATCCCCAGGGCCTGGGCAGCTTCGGACTGGCCAGCAGGAATCGAATCCAATGCGCCTCGAATCACTTCTGCCAGTAAACAGGCGGTATGTAAACTCAGAGCAAGCAGTGCCAGACCGAACTTGGGAACCACATCGTGGCTGCCGACAACGAGTGGCAACACAAATGAGACGAATAACAACTGCGTCACCAGTGGGATGCCCCGAATGGTTTCGATCAGGGTCGTCGCAGGGATGGACAACCAAACGTGGCTGGAGCGACGTGCCAGGGCCAGAATCAGTGCAACCGGGATGGCCACCAGAATAGCCAGTACTGCCAGAATCAGCGTCATGAGCAAACCGCCCCACTCAAGCGGTTCGATCGGCTCCCACCCGAAAGGAAAGCCACTCAAAATGACCGACACCAACAGTACGCCAATCGCAAACACCGTCACACGCAGATTCGTCGGCCAGACGAACACCAACGCACAGATTGTGCACAACACCACCACGACACTGGCGAAAGTGGCGCGACTGTAGTGCTCAGCGTCCATCGTTCCGAATGCGAGCAATGGCATATTGGTGGCCACTGCACTCCAGCAAGCGCCAGCTGCGTTCTGGCAAGCTTGTACCCCGCCGTGCCACACCGATGAAAACAGAGCCCAGTCCACGATCTGGATCAAACCAGCTGTCATCAAGAAGCCGCAAATGATGGTTGCAATAGCACGCGGAAAGGTGCCAAACAGCGTTTCACGGGTAAACTGACTCGCCGTTAGGCTCGACCCATATGTGCGCAGCGAATGAGCCGTCATCTGGTATCGGTGATTTCGGGCGTGCAGATATATAAATACCCCGGCAAACAAAGCAGCAATGCTCAGGTAGAACCCTGCCGCTATGGCCACTCCTTCGAGCGCAAGGCCAGTTTGCGTGATGGCAGTATTGATGATGGCCATCAGATCCTGAAAACCGATCACAATCGCCAGTGAACTGTTCTTGACCATGGCCAGACACTGATTGGCATAAGCTGGCAGTGCATTGCGAAATGCGCATGGCACGATGATCATCCAGACAATCCGTGCGCGACTCAAGGCCAGTGAACGTCCGGCTTCTACTACCCCCAGCGGCACGGAACGGATCGAGCCACGCACGATGTCAGAAATATAGGATGCATGAAATACGATCAGTCCAAGGCACAACGCACTGAATTCGATACTTAGCTGCCAGCCGCCACTGAAGCCCAGACCACGACGCGTGGTGTATTCGATCGCAATCGGATCAAACCATACACACAACAGAATCACCGCAGCCAGGACCAGTCCTTTAAGCACGCTGGATTTGAGTTTGAACAACGCGTACAGGCCCAGGGCGAGTGTCAGCAGGTATGGCAACAGGCCCTGAAAGGAGGGCAAGAACAACCCTCGGTTGGACAGTGCCACACCTGGCAGCGGCGTCCAGGCATCCTGAGCATGGGGTAACTGCAAAAACAACCCGTACCAGACGAACAGCTGTAGAACCAAGGGCGTGTTGCGGATGGGTTCCACAAGCCAGTTTGAAAGGGTTTGAACCAGCGGGTTCGGCGACAATCGCAACAAACCAAGTAAAAAACCCAGCACGGATGCGCCTGCCAGTGAGACCGCCGCAACATAAACCGTGTTGAGCAAACCCGCCAGAATCGCCATCCAGTAAGTGTCGGCAGGAGAAACAGGAATCAGACTTTCTGAAATCCGGAATCCTGCGGGTTGTGACAAGAACCCGAACCCGCCCTCTATGCCACGGCCAAGCTGCGTTTGCTCGATTCTTTCCAAGGCAAAAAATGCCAGTAAAAGAATCAGAACGAGAACGATGAGGGTCAGTGCGACCTGACCACTTCTGGCTTTGACATTAAGCTGCATTGAGTCCGGGTATGGAAACGCTTATTGAAACGGAGGAGAGTACAACAAACCACCGTTATTCCATTGAGCATTCAGACCACGGTCAAGTTTTAGTGGTGTTTTGGGGCCCAGGTTGCGCTCCCAGATCTCGCCGTAATTGCCCACGCCCTGAATGACGTTGCCCACCCAGACCTCTTCCAGACCAAAACTCTTGCCGACACCAGCATCCAGACCCAGGAAGCGACGCACTTGAGGGTCTGTGGATTTGGCAAACGACTTTAGGTTTTGCGAGGTGATGCCCATCTCCTCAGCAGCCACCAGCGCATTGACGGTCCACTTAACGATCGCCGCCCACTTTGGATCATCTTGACGCACGAAAGGACCGAGTGGCGACTTGTTCAGACGCTCGGGCAGAATGACATAGTTATCTGCGTTATCGGCCCGTGCGGCGCGGCTTGCAGCCAGCGTTGATGCGTCTGACAGATAGACGTCACAACGACCTGCGTAGAAAGCCTGCTCAAGCTCAACCAGATTTTCAATGACAACCGGTCGGTACGTCATTTTGTGCTTCTGAAAGTAGTCCACCAGGTTCTGTTCGTTAACCGTCCCAGGCTGCACGCATACCGCGGCACCATCGAGTTCAGTGGCGCTTTTGACGTTGAGCTTTTTAGGAACCATGATGCCCTGGCCGTCATAGAAAGTGATTCCAGCGTTCATCACGCCCAGTCCCGAGTCTCGACCGGAGGTGACGGTCGTGTTACGGTTGAGAACATCAATTTCACCCGACTGCAGAGCGGGAAAGCGCTGCTGTGAGCTCAGAGGCACAAAGCGTACTTTGTCAGGCGAGCCCAGGACGGCTGCGGCGACGGCACGGCATACGTCGACATCGAGTCCGGCCCAGCGTCCCTGGCTATCTGCAAGTGACAAGCCGGCTGAGCCTTGGCTCACACCACAAATCAGCTCACCACGTTTTTTTACAGTATCCAGCGTCGATGCGGCATATGCGGACTGGGCAAACGCTACGGACACGATCAGAGCGGCCGTCTTGAGGATAGACTTGGGTTTCATTGTGGATCTCTTTAAGAAATGTTGTTATTTGCAGGTTAGATTCTAAGGAGCACTAAAAACAAGTCACAAATACTCTTTTAAGATAACGGTATCTATTTTAGTTATTTAGACTGGAATTGGTTATAGATATAAATTATTAAGGAACGGCCTGACCTTACGGATGTGTACGGAGTGCAAGGGCTGTGCACCAAACCCATCACCCACAACTTATATTGTCTTTTTGACTGGGCGCAAGCACTTATGGATTGGCAAACTGAATTTCGTCAGCAATTCCCCATTACGCAAGATCATTTGTACGCCAATATTGCGTATACCAGCCCACTGTCGCCGAGCGTTACACAAGCAATCGTGGCATTCATGGACGACATCACCTACGCTCGTCGTGACAAGCCACAATGGTTAGCCGACGCGCAGGACATCAGGGCGCGTCTTGCTACGTTGCTGGGCGGCGCCGCTCGTCGGATCGCGTTCACAAAAAACACGACCGAGGGACTGAATATCGTCGCCCAGTCGATTCCTTGGCGAGCGGGTGATAACGTCGTCATCAATGATCAGGAGCATCCCACCAACGCGTTGCCCTGGCTCAATCTCAGAAGTCGAGGCGTCGAAGTTCGTGTCGCGACTGCCAAGGCTCACCGCTTCAGCATTGACGATCTGTGGGCACAAGTCGATGAGCGTACCCGTGTCATCGCGGTGTCATGGGTTCAGTACAGCACCGGTTTTCGCACCGACATTCAGGCGCTTGGCAAGCGATGCCACGAACAGGGAATCTGGCTGGTGGTCGATGGCATTCAGGCTGCGGGTCTGTTGCAGACCAGGCTGGATGACTGGCACATTGATGCGTTTTCGGCGGGAGCACACAAAGGTCTGCTCGGGCCTTTGGGGGTCGGATTCCTGCATTTGTCCGAATCCCTACTTTCTGTGCTAGACCCAGCCTTTATTGGTCCTTCAGGCACAACCACCTTGGATAAGTCTGGTGGCCAATTCGAAGTTTCTGTGTCGGATCGACTGGATGCGCGGCGACTTGAAACCGGCAACTTGAACTTCCCTGGCCTTGCCGGGTTTGCGCGCGCCATTGAAATGATTGAAAAAGCGGACCCTGCGCGAATCGAACCTTGGGTGCTGGATCTGGCCAGGCAGTTGTCTGATGGCCTGCGAGCACAAGGCTACCGCGTGGTTTCTCCGACTGCTCATGATGGTGAGCGAAGTACTACGACCTCTGTGCTGGTAGCACAACCAGATGACTTTCTGGAGTACCTGAGACGTTCAAAGGTCGTCGTCACCATGGTTGAGTATGGTTATATCCGGATATCCATGGCGGCCTACAACACGCCGGAAGATGTGCGTCGTATTCTTTCCATCACTGATGCTTACACCCAGGGCAGGGTCGGAAACGTGAGGGCGATTTAACCTGAGATCATGAGCTTGCTCTCGTCGCTCTCATCAACGCGTTTGATCCCTGGTTTCAAAGTGCTGGAAAACAGCGACTCTCCGCAGATACCGCGGGTTGCATTGCGTGGGTGTCTGGTTTGACGAAAGCGCATCGTTGCGGCGGGCGCGCTTTCACAAATACCCTTGTCTGCTCCGCCGAGATGTCCGTCTGGCGAAGATCGACACAAGAACGGCCCACGCTCTTCGCTAACGGAGTTGGCAGCAGTTGGCACGCCTAAAGTAAGGGTAAACCCCTACTTAAATTGATGGTTTCGAGAAAATTGTGCTCTTGAAACGTCATATTTCGGCCTTATAATTAGCACTCAATGCAGGTGAGTGCTAACAAAGCTTTCTTCCCTGTACCCTTTTTCTTTTTGATAACTTTGTAACGGGAGTATTACATGGCCCTGCGTCCTCTGCACGATCGCGTGATCGTCAAACGTCTGGACAACGAGCGCAAAACCGCCTCGGGTATTGTCATTCCTGAAAGCGCTGCTGAAAAGCCTGATCAAGGTGAAGTTCTCGCTGTTGGTCCGGGCAAGCGTAGCGACGATGGCAAGGTGCAAGCGCTTGACGTCAAAGTCGGTGACAAGGTTCTGTTCGGTAAGTATGCCGGTCAGTCCGTCAAAGTTGACGGTGAGGAAGTTCTTGTCATCCGCGAAGAAGAGATTCTCGCGGTCATCAGCTGATCGGTCACGGTCAGGCTGCAGTAATCTGAATTGAACTGAACACACGAGGTAAATCTAATGGCTGCAAAGCAAGTACTTTTTGGTGATGACGCGCGCGTGCGCATCGTCCGTGGCGTAAACATTCTCGCCAACGCAGTGAAGGCAACCCTCGGTCCCAAGGGTCGTAACGTTGTGCTCGAGCGCTCTTTTGGTGCTCCCACCGTGACCAAAGACGGCGTGTCCGTTGCCAAAGAAATCGAACTCAAAGACAAATTCGAGAACATCGGTGCTCAGCTGGTCAAGGAAGTGGCTTCCAAGACCTCCGACACCGCAGGTGATGGCACTACCACGGCAACCGTGCTGGCTCAGTCGATCGTGGCTGAAGGCCTCAAGTACGTTGCTGCCGGCATCAACCCGATGGATCTCAAGCGTGGTATCGACAAAGCTGTCGCCGCCGCTGTGGCCGAGCTCAAGAACCTGTCCAAGCCTTGCACCACCACCAAAGAGATCGCCCAGGTTGGCTCGATTTCTGCGAACAGCGATCATTCCATCGGCAAGATCATCGCCGACGCAATGGACAAAGTTGGCAAGGAAGGTGTCATCACAGTTGAAGATGGTAAGTCGCTCGAAAACGAACTGGATGTTGTTGAAGGTATGCAGTTCGACCGTGGCTATCTGTCGCCTTACTTCATCAACAATCCAGAGAAGCAGGTTTCTGCGCTGGACGATCCGTATGTTCTGATTTTTGATAAGAAAATCAGCAACATCCGTGACCTGTTGCCGATTCTGGAGCAAGTCGCCAAGTCAAGCCGTCCTCTGTTGATCGTTGCTGAAGACGTCGAAGGTGAGGCACTGGCTACGTTGGTGGTCAACAATATCCGCGGTATCCTCAAAACGACCGCAGTCAAGGCTCCTGGCTTTGGTGATCGTCGCAAGGCAATGCTCGAAGACATCGCTATCCTGACTGGCGGTACCGTGATCTCTGAAGAGACCGGTTTGTCACTGGAAAAAGCTACCCTGCAGGAACTGGGTCAGGCCAAGCGTATTGAAGTTGCGAAAGAAAACACCACGATCATCGATGGTGCTGGTGATGCCAAGTCGATCGAAGCCCGCGTCAAGCAGATTCGCGCTCAGATCGAAGAAGCCTCATCGGATTACGATCGCGAGAAGCTTCAGGAGCGTGTTGCCAAACTGGCTGGTGGTGTTGCTGTGATTCGCGTGGGTGCCTCGACTGAAGTCGAAATGAAAGAGAAGAAGGCTCGCGTTGAAGATGCACTGCACGCAACCCGTGCTGCAGTTGAGGAAGGCATTGTTCCTGGCGGTGGCGTGGCTCTGATTCGTGCCCGTTCGGCCATCGAGAAAGTCAAAGGCGACAATGCCGATCAGGACGCAGGTATTCGCCTGATCTTGCGCGCTGTTGAAGAGCCTCTGCGCACGATCGTGGCCAACGCTGGCGAAGAGCCAAGCGTGGTTGTGAATGCAGTTGCCGCAGGCAAAGGTAACTTTGGTTATAACGCTGCTTCTGGTGAGTATGGCGATCTGGTTGAGCAGGGTGTTCTGGACCCAACCAAAGTCACACGTACTGCGCTGCAAAACGCCGCTTCTGTTGCCAGCCTGTTGCTGACGACTGAAGTTGCGGTATGTGAATTGGCAGAAGACAAGCCAGCTCAAATGCCTGGTGGTGATATGGGTGGTATGGGCGGTATGGGTGGTATGGGCGGTATGGGCTTCTAATCAGCCTCAGATCCGTTCTATCAGTGAAACAACCTTCGGCGGGAGACTGCCGAAGGTTGTTTTTTTTATAAACTCCATCGATTCCTTTTCAAAATAGATAAATAGGAGCAATACCT
>CAZBIN010000068.1:5643-13758 GCA_964491995.1 uncultured Orrella sp. | reverse complement strand
TGCCGCCATTGACATGCAATGTTGTACCCGTAATGTAACCCGCCTTGGGTGAAGCAAGGAAGGTTACAGCATTTGCAATATCGGCCGGGCTACCTAGACGCCCAACAGGGATCTGGGTCAGCAAAGCCGCCTTTTGCTCATCACTTAAAGCTCGGGTCATATCCGTATCGATAAACCCGGGCGCTACACAGTTGACCGTGATATCACGGCTGCCAAGCTCTCGGGCCAGGGCACGCGTCATACCGGCGACGCCAGCCTTGGCTGCAGCATAGTTGGCCTGACCTGCATTGCCGCTCGCACCTACAACCGAGGTAACGTTGACAATTCTGCCCCAGCGCGCCTTCATCATCGGACGAATCGCAGCACGACTCAGCTTGAAGACACTGGAGAGATTGGTCTGCAACACGGCATCCCAGTCATCATCCTTCATGCGCATCGCAAGCATGTCGCGAGTAATTCCCGCGTTATTGACCAGGATGTTCGGACCACCTTGTTCCTTGGCCAGGCTGTCCATCAATTCAGTGACTGCCTCGCTGTCATTGACATCAAGCGCCACACCCCTGCCGCCCTGGGCCTGCAGCGCTGCCGTGATCGCCTGGGCACCGCTCTCGGTGGTTGCCGTGCCGATGACAATCGCCCCGCTGGCAGCCAGCGCTTGCGCAATCGCGCGTCCGATACCTCTTGAGGCACCTGTCACAAGCGCAATCTTTCCGTTCAATTCCATACTTTATCGCCTCAAGATGCGTTACGCAGTGTCTCAATGGCTTCCCGCATACTTGCAGGATCACTGACCGACAAGCCTACCAGCGAAGGATTGATCCGTTTGACGAGTCCGGTCAAGACTTTTCCGGGACCACATTCCACGACATGCGTCACACCTTGCTGAGCCATGGCTTCGATCGTCTGAGCCCAGCGCACAGGATGCCATGCCTGATCTACCAGCGCCTGGCGGATGGAGGCCGCGTCACTGTGGGTCTGCACATCAACGTTGTGAATCACCGGCACGCCAGGTGCTGTGATCTCGATCGTATTGAGAACGTCCTGCAAAACCGCTGCGGCCGGCCTCAGAAGACTGGAGTGAAACGGCGCAGACACAGGCAGCAGCACGGCCCGCTTGGCACCTGCGGCTTTTGCAGCCTGCATTGCACGTTCAACGGCTTCCTTATGCCCTGCGATCACAACCTGGGAAGGCGCATTGAAGTTGACAGCCTCAACCACTTCCGATTGCGCGCTCTGCTGGCAAACAGCCAGCACGGCATCGTCTTCCAGACCCAGAATCGCCGCCATTGCACCCGTGCCCACCGGCACTGCGGCTTGCATCGCGTCAGCACGCACCCGAACGGCGCGAACAGCATCCTGCAGAGCGATGGATCCAGCCGCTGTCAATGCTGCATACTCACCCAGACTGTGACCCGCCATGATGCTGGCTTCTGGTCCGCCTGCTGCGCGCCAGGCCTCGTACATCGCAATGGAAGCCGCCAGCATCGCAGGTTGTGTATTGGTGGTCAGATTCAACTGTTCTGCGGGCCCACTGGCAATCAGACCCGCAAGATCCTCTCCGAGCGATTGTCCAGCCGCTTTGAGCACCTGCATGCTCTCTGGCTGGTCCTTCCAGACATCCATCATGCCCACTGTCTGGGATCCCTGCCCAGGAAATACAAATGCAAATTTCATGGCTGTATCTATTTCCGTCAATAAACTGTGCGCGATGATCCGTTGAACGGTCAACCCATGCGGGCGACAACAGATCCCCAGGTAAAACCACCACCAACACCTTGCAGCAAGACTCGCTGGCCCGACTGCACCCTGCCGTCTCTACGCGCCTGATCCAGCGCAAGCGGTACGCTGGCCGCAGACGTATTGGCGTGGCGGTCGACCGTCACGATCACCCGCTCAACCGGAAATCCGAGTTTTTTTGCGAGAAACGTGAGAATGCGAAGATTGGCCTGATGCGGGATCATCCAGTCCACATCATTGACTGTCAAACCAGCCTCAAGCAAAGTATCCCGGGCAGACTGCTCGAGAACGGACACGGCTTGCTTGAAGACTGCCTGACCATCCATACGCAGAAAAGGATCACCCGTGACGTTGCCGCAATGAATCTGCCCTGGGACAGAAAGAATCCCGCTCAGACTGCCGTCGGCATGCAATTGCGCCGCCTCGATACCCGGCGTGTCGCTGGCTTTGAGAACCACAGCACCGGCACCATCACCAAACAGCACACAGGTTCCACGGTCGTTCCAGTCCAGGATCCGAGAGAAAACCTCGGCTCCAATCACCAGCGCGCATTTGGAACGCCCTGCGCGCATGAAGCTGTCTGCGGTGGTAAGACCATAGACAAACCCGCTGCAGACAGCCTGCACATCAAACGCAGCAGCGCCGTGATTACCCAACGCCGCCTGTACAAGACAGGCGGTGCTTGGAAATATGAAATCCGGGGTCGAAGTTGCGAGGATGATAAGGTCAATTTCACTGGCCTGAACACCCGCATCCTCGAGCGCACGCCGCGCTGCGTGTGTCGCAAGCACGCTGGTTGTCTGCTGATCGTCCGCAATATGACGCTGCCTGATTCCGGTGCGACTGACGATCCATTCATCTGACGTCTCGAACCCTCGCGAACCCAGATCCTTCGCCAGATCTTCGTTGGTTACGACTTTGGCGGGAAGGTAACTTCCCGTCCCGACAATGCGGGAATAAACAGAAGGCTTTGTCATATTTCCTGAACTACAGTTGCTGGCCTGCTTCCGTCAGGCAATCGAGTCAGCTCGGCAACGGTCGATGCAATTCGCTCGAGCAGGCCAGTGCTGACCGCATCATAGGCTCTTTCAAGAGCACACCCGAAGGCATACGCGTCGGCTGAGCCATGGCTTTTAAAAACAACACCTCTGAGCCCAAGCAAAGCAGCGCCGTTGTACTGTCTGTTGTCGACACGCTTTTTGAAGCGGTTCAGAACAGGCCGGGCCAAAAGGCCTGAAAGCTTGCTCAAGGGACTTCTATGAAACTCTTCGTGAATCATTGTGCCAAGCATTTTGGCCAATCCTTCGACAGACTTGAGCACAACATTACCGACAAAGCCATCACAAACCACTACATCGACTGTGCCACGAAAAATATCATTGCCTTCGACGTTACCGTAAAAATTGAGATGACTCGCCCGCAGGTACTCGGCAGCAAGCTTGACCGTATCGTTGCCCTTGATCACTTCTTCGCCGATGTTGAGCAAACCGACACTGGGTCGGCTATCAGGTTGACGGACCTGAGCAAGCGCTGCACCCATAATGGCAAACTGCAGTAAATGTTCGGCGGTGCAGTCGACGTTCGCGCCCAGATCCAGCATGATGGTTGCGCCACCTTTCTGGTTTGGCATCGAAGTTGCTATCGCAGGCCTGTCAATTCCCTCAAGCGTCTTGAGAACGTAGCGCGTGATGGCCATCCACGCACCTGTGTTGCCCGCAGACACACAGGCCTGAGCCCGCGCACTCTTGACAAGCTCCGCGGCCACGCGCATGGAAGAGTCCTTCTTGCGGCGCAACGCCACCTCCACAGGGTCGTCCATCAGGACCACCTCAGAGGCGTTCACGATTTCAATACGACCGCGTGCACTCGCGTCCAGACCTGAACCAGCCTGCGCGAGCACAGATTCTATTGCGGTCTGTTGCCCGACCAACAACAGCCTGCAATCGGCATGGCGACTGGCAAACTCAAGAGCCGCGGGGACTGTAATCGCGACACCAAAGTCGCCCCCCATACAGTCAATCGCTATTTGAATCGAAGCGTTCACAGGTGAAACCAGGGAATCCGGTCAGACCGGACTCACCTTTTACCTATTATTCGTCCGACTTGGTTTTGAGGACCTTGCGACCACGATAAAACCCGTTAGGACTGATATGGTGACGCAGATGCAACTCTCCCGTGGTCGGCTCGATTGCCGTCGGGGGTGTTGTCAGAAAATCGTGCGAGCGGTGCATACCGCGCTTGGATGGTGATTTTTTGTTCTGTTGAACAGCCATGATGACTCCTTCGGATGCGCGTATTGTACGCGCGTAACAAGTTCAAGTTAAATTCTTCAATGATCCGCAGACAATGCGGGCCCTACAAACTCCAGCGCTCCGGTAAACGCGACCTAATTCCTTCGTTTGAGCTGCTCAAGTACATTGAACGGGTTAGGTTTCCCAGCAGGCACTTGCTCCTCGTCCTGCTCTGGCTCAAGTTCTACCACTTCCTGACCACCGCCCACACCACAGACTTCGTGCTTGGGGATATACGGAATTTCCAGCACAAGCTGATCCTCAAGCAATTCGATGAGATCAAACTGCCGACTACCCACCAGAAACTCGACTTCTTCAGGATCAATCTCTTCGTGATCCATCTGTTTGAGTTGCGCCTCGGTAACGATATCAAAACGCTCCCGCCCAGACACCTGCAACGTCATTGGCTCCAGGCATCGCTGACACTCGAGCAGCACCTTGGCCTGCAACTGCAACGTCAAACTGGCACGCTCTCCTATCCTCGACTCACCCCTGATCTCAAACCAGATGACCCCGAGTTCATCGTCACGGATGGAATTTGCGTTTCGAACCACGGGCTGGGCAGGCAAATCCTCTATCGCGCGCTTGAACAAAGCCACAGGAAAAGCACCACGAAGCTCGCGCCCGTTTTTGACAAAATCCCACAGATCGAGAGTTTGCAACACTCCCCAGTTGTCCTGGCAACGCAAGCGCCAGTCGCGCGTACTGTCCCAATCAATTCTCACCAGAACCACCCCCCAAGCAAAACCACCTCCCAAACATCCCCACGACAACAAGTGTCGGGCTCAACGCTTGTCAAGTTCCTGAGGCGCCGAACCGCGGTGAATAACCAGGGAACCGCTGCTATACCACGACTGCTGCGCTACTATTGACCTACTGCCTTGCCTGCATAAGGTAGATAGCAAAGCCTATTATCATAACCCGGAATGAGGGTACGTAACAATCCCGAGACAGATCATCTGGTCGTGGGCTTACAGCACACAGGATAGAATCCGGTTCGTCAACGTTATATCAAGCGCCGCACAGCCTGATGCTCTCATGCAGATCTGTCGCTGCTGAAATGACCCTGACATGGCCTTTGTACGCTCCACACCCAACTCACCTTCAAGCCCGGCCTGAAATCAATGCTCCCACGCCACCCCAGAGAGACGCCCGAGATCATCCTTGCTTCAAGCTCACGCTACCGTGAAGCCCAATTAAAGGCACTAAACCTGCCATTTCAGACCCAGTCGCCAGACATAGACGAGAGCCCCCTGATGCACGAGTCGCCAATTTCACTGGCCAAACGACTCGCGCTTGCAAAAGCCCAGGCCATCGCTCGCTGCTATCCAGCAAACATTGTCATCGGGGCTGACCAGGTGCTCGATCTTGATGGCAAGCCTCTGGGCAAGCCCATGAAGCATAGCGCAGCAGTGCAACAGTTGCTGGAACTCTCTGGTCGCACAGCATGCTTTTACAGCGCAGTCAGTGTGGTGTCACCGGCAGCACAACAAGTCACGATATCGACTTGTCGAGCCCGGTTTCGCAAGCTTGAACAGGCTCAGATTGAAAACTATCTCCGGATCGAGCAGCCTTACGACACGGCAGGCAGCGCAAAAGCTGAGGGGCTGGGCATTGCGCTTCTCGAAGAACTGTCGAGCAACGATCCGAGCGCGATCATCGGCCTGCCTTTGATCGCGCTGACAACAATGCTGCGCCGCATCGGTATCGATCCACTTTGCCATGCCCCCAACCCGGAACGGAACCTTCACACATGAAAGGCACGCTACACCTCATCCCCGTCAATCTCTCAGACACGGCTCCGTCCATCTGGCTGCCATCGGCCGCGCAACAGGTCGCAGGCAGTCTGACCCGGTACATCGCCGAGAACGCCAAAACTGCTCGCGCTTTTTTGAGGCAGATGCCGCTACAACAGCCCATCCAGGCGGTGCAGATCGACACGCTAAGCCAGCGCATTCAAGACAACACCATTATCGAATGGCTTGATCCCCTGTTAAGCGGGCAAGATGTGGGACTCGTATCAGAAGCCGGCTGCCCTGCCGTTGCAGACCCGGGTGCTCGTGTCGTCATGCTCGCCCATCAGATGGGGGTGCGCGTCAAACCCTGGGTCGGACCCTCATCGATCCTGCTCGGCCTGATGGCCAGCGGCCTTGAAGGGCAGCGCTTTGCATTTCAGGGCTACGCACCGGTCAAAACGGACGCCCGAAAACAGGCGCTCCGGCAATGGGAGCAGACATCCAAGCGAGAAGACCAGACCCAGATCCTGATCGAGACGCCATACAGAAATCAGGCCATGCTCGAAACTCTGACTGGCAGCCTCAATCCACAGACACGGCTATGCGTAGCCAGCGGACTGACTGGGCCTCACGAATGGATCCGCACTGAAAAAATCAGTGCCTGGCCTAAAGTACAAGTCCCTGACTTGTCACGCTCACCGACTCTGTTCCTGTTTCAGGCCTGAAGTCTCGCATGGTTACGGCGCGCGCGAACCTGGACAACCCATCGGTTTAGCCGCCAGCCTAGAAGCGTCAAGGCAACGAAGACATAAAAAATCACTTCCGAGAAGTCATTTTTGCCAGCCTTGTGCAACCAGTAGTGAACGAGTACGGCAAGAGTGATCACATAAATCAGTTGGTGCACCCGCTTCCAGCGACGCTTGAGCGTACGCATGGCCCACTGGTTGGAGGTCGACGCGAGCACCAGCAACAGCCCGAAGCTCACAAAGCCAAACGCCACAAACGGCCGGTCCACCACATCTGCCCACATCAAAGCCAGACTCAGCCCCTGATCCCACCAGGCCCAGGCCAGCATATGCAGCAAGGCATACGCAAAAGTCGCCAGCCCTAGCGTGCGCCTGAGCCGGACCAGCGCAGGCTGACGCAAAACGACCTGCAAAGGTGTCACGGTGAGCGTGAGGAGCAGTCCGACAATCGCCCAGGTTCCAGAGGATCGGGTCAGAAACTCCGTCGGATTGGCAGTCAGATCGTCAGTCAGCCCAAGATAGAGCCAACGCAAAAGTGGCAGGCAGCATACAAATACAACCCATGGTTTGCAGGCATCAACCCGGGATGCTGAGAGAGATGTCCTGACGGTCGTCACAGCCACTTAAATGACCTCAGTAGTAGCGGGCCAGATCCATCCCTGTGTACAGCCCTGCCACCTGGTCGGCGTACCCATTGAACATCAGAGTCTTGCGCCGCGGAGAAAACAATCCTCCTTCCCCAATGCGCCGCTCGGTTGCCTGACTCCACCGAGGATGCCTGACATCGGGATTGACGTTGGCGTAAAAGCCGTACTCCGCAGGTGCAACCTGCACCCAGCTTGGCGTTGGCTGCGCTTCAGTGACGCGAATTGTCACGATCGACTTGGCCGACTTGAACCCGTACTTCCACGGAACAACCAGGCGCACCGGCGCACCGTTCTGATTTGGCAGAACCTTCCCAAAGATGCCAAATGTCAATAGCGTCAATGGATGCATAGCCTCATCAATTCGAAGTGCTTCGCGATAAGGCCACTGCAAGACACTTGAACGCAGACCCGGCATGAC
Organism: uncultured Orrella sp.; assembly: GCA_964491995.1. Classification (GTDB taxonomy): domain Bacteria; phylum Pseudomonadota; class Gammaproteobacteria; order Burkholderiales; family Burkholderiaceae_B; genus Algicoccus. The sequence goes on along the minus strand of CAZBIN010000068.1, from coordinate 6,183 downwards.
GTCGGGCTGCATATCAGTCACAAACTCGACGTATTTGGCGTTTCCTGTGGGCTCAACCCGCTTGAGCAAGCCTGCCAAAGGATAACCAACCCAGGGAATGACCATGGACCAGCCCTCGACGCAGCGCATTCTATAGACTCGCTCCTGCATCGGCTCAAGTGCCAGCAGATCTTCAAGGGCAAAGGTTGTGGGTTTACCAACCTCGCCCTCTACGCGCAAAGCCCAGGGCTCAGTCTTCATTTTGTGGGCTAATCGGGCGGGGTCTGCCTTGTCGAGACCAAACTCGTAAAAATTGTTGTAAGACGTGACGTCCCGCTCGGAAGTGGTCGCATCCATAAGCAAGTAGTCTCGATTGACTTGAGCAGACAAGCCTTTTGCATTGCCAGATGCGGCGTTTGCATGAGAAGCGCCCGGCAGGCCGGACAAAGCTGCGCCCGCACCAGCCATCAAACCGGCGGTCATGAGACGGCGACGATTGACCCAGACATGCTCTGGAGTGATTTCCGAAGGCTCGGGCTGATGAAATCGATAAATGGCCAT
>CAZBIN010000068.1:0-5633 GCA_964491995.1 uncultured Orrella sp. | reverse complement strand
TTGTGCGCAATTGCTATCAGGTTCGCTGGATCAACCACTGGTGTAACGCACCGGGATCAGACACGATCGCCTGATGCGGATGGCTACGCAATTCATCCTCGGGATGTGCACCGTAAGTTACGCCCAATCCATGAACGTTCGCGTTGGCTGCCATGTTCAGATCATGTGAAGTATCACCCACCATGACCACTGACTCAGGTTGGACACCCAACTCATCCATGATCTCATGCAACATCGCAGGGTGTGGTTTGCTGAAAGTTTCATCGGCACAGCGCGTCGTCGCAAAAAATCGCCCGAGCCCGCTCGACTCCAGAGAACGATTAAGCCCCACGCGACTTTTCCCGGTCGCAACTGCCAACATCACACCCCGCTGTCCCAGTGATTCCAGCATCTCTATGACACCATCAAACAACCGAAGTTCAGAATCACGCGCAAGATAATGAGCTCTGTAACGATCCAGAAAATGCTGCCGGTCATCCTGCGTCAGATCTGGCACAGCATGCTCGAGTGCCTGTTGCAGCGACAGTCCGATCACCCAGCTTGCGCGAGCCTCATCAGGAACCGGTAGCCCGAGGTCGGCGCTTGCTGCCTGAATCGCACGCGTGATGTCGCGAGTCGAATCCATCAATGTTCCATCCCAGTCAAAAATGACCAACCCATACTTGCTCATTGAGACTCCACAATCTTCAGGGCCAATCTACATTCGTCGGGCAAAGGCGCCTCGAACGTCAGTTGTTGACCAGTTAATGGATGCGTAAGTGACAAGCGCTTAGCATGCAGAAACATACGACGAAAACCTTGCTGTGCAAAATCACGCGAAACACTCTCGTCACCATACTTTTCGTCGCCGACGATCGGATGCCCACTGGCCGCCAGGTGCACACGTATCTGGTGGGTGCGCCCGGTCTGAAGCTGTGCGTCGACAAGAGAAAAATTCGCAAACCTCTGCAGGCATGTAACTATTGTGTGAGCAGTCTGACCTTCATCATCGACTTTAACCCGGCGCTCTCCCGATGGCGTAGACCATTTCGTAAGCCGGAATCTCAGGTGCTGACGATCATTGGGCACACGCCCCTGCACCAAAGCCAAATAATGCTTTTCAATGACTCCGTCGCGCATCATCTCATGCAGTCGCAACAGCGCCTTGCGCTGCTTGGCCAGAATGAGAAGGCCCGACGTATCTCTGTCGAGCCTGTGGACAAGTTCCAGAAACCTGGCCGTTGGCCGAGCAGCCCGGACGGCCTCGATCACACCAAAAGAAACACCACTTCCACCATGAACTGCCGTACCCGCCGGCTTGTCAATCACCAGCATCGCATCATCTTCAAAAACCACCGGGAACTCTCTCGCGGGCACAACCCTGGAGGACTCTGCGGGCATCCGGAACGGCGGCACGCGAATCACGTCGCCAACCTGCAAGCGATAATCAACGGCTGTACGCGAACGATTAACACGCACTGACCCCGCGCGCACCGCCTTGTACAAATGGCTTTTAGGCACTCCTTTGCACAGACGGATCAGGAAGTTGTCCAGACGCTGGCCTTCATGTGCAGCAGTAACCTCCACCATACGCACCACCGGCGCCGAGGATTGCGACAAAGTGTTGTCTTTGCGCTTATCTAAAAGAGGCATATAATCCGTTCAGCCTTAAAGGGTCTGTAATGCGAACGACGTCGAGATGCGCAGCGAAAGCGCGCTTTTTCCGTCCTGACAGCGATTGTACCGTCAGCTGCGCCAGATCCCGGGTGACCGAAAGCTGAACCAATGAAACCTCAGCGCGGCAAGAACGAAACGATTCGCAAGAACAAACTGTCGATATTTTCTGCCACCAGGCTGATGCAGTAATCGCCTGGGGTATTCAATACATTTAACTGGCTTAGACTGTAGTTGAATCCTGACCGACTGTACGAACATGGCGCCCGTTGGCGTGAGCGCCTTACTGCTTGCTGATTAGCCATCGTCAGACTCCAGCTGGGTCTGAGCGCATGGTTGCGTTTCGATACTTGAACCATCGGTCTCCGAGGCTGCGCGACTCTGAAGTCGCGTCAACCTGATGGAGAGTTTGAATGAAACGCATGTTATTTAATGCAACGCACCAGGAAGAATTGCGCGTTGCCATCGTTGATGGGCAAAAACTCATTGACCTTGACATAGAAACAGCCGGACGCGAACAGCGTAAAGGCAATATATACAAAGGGGTCATCACCCGGATTGAGCCAGGTCTTGAGGCCTGCTTCGTCAACTACGGTGAAGACCGGCACGGTTTTCTGCCTTTCAAAGAAGTCGCGAAATCCTACTTCAAAGAAGGCGTTGACGTTCGCTCAGCTCGCATTCAAGACGCGCTCAAGGAAGGGCAAGAGCTGATCATTCAGGTCGAGAAAGAAGAACGTGGCAACAAGGGCGCTGCCCTGACCACGTTTATCTCGCTTGCAGGCCGGTACCTGGTCCTCATGCCAAACAATCCGCGCGGTGGCGGCGTTTCACGACGCGTCGAGGGTGAGGAGCGTCAGGAATTGCGCGACGCAATGGACAAACTGGATGTTCCGCAAGGCATGAGCATCATCGCTCGTACTGCGGGCATCGGCCGGTCCGTCGAAGAGCTGCAGTGGGATCTGTCATACCTGATGCAACTCTGGCATGCAGTCGATGGTGCGGCCAAATCCAACGCAGCACCGATTCTGATCTACCTTGAGTCAAGCCTTGTGATTCGCGCCATCCGTGATTACTTCTCACCGGATATTGGCGAGATTCTGATCGACACCGACGACATTGCCGATCAGGCAACGGCATTCATGAGCGTTGTGATGCCGGACAACGTTCAAAGCGTCAAACGCTACCACGACGACGTACCTTTATTCTCAAGGTTTCAGATCGAGCACCAGATCGAAACCGCCTATTCCAGACATGTCAATCTCCCGTCGGGCGGTTCAATCGTCATTGACCACACCGAGGCGTTGGTCGCAATTGATGTGAACTCTGCGCGGTCGACTCGCGGCGCCGATATCGAAGACACTGCGCTTCGTACAAACCTTGAAGCAGCGGAAGAGGCCGCCCGTCAGTTACGTCTGCGTGACTTGGGCGGTCTGATCGTGATCGATTTCATCGACATGGAAGATAGCAAGAATCAGCGCGCTGTCGAACAGAAGTTACGCGAATCCCTGCACGTTGACCGCGCACGCGTGCAAATGGGCAAGATTTCCAGATTCGGCCTGATGGAGCTTTCACGACAGAGACTGCGACCGGCCCTCAGCGAAGGTTCACACATCACCTGCCCACGCTGCAACGGAACCGGCGTCATTCGCGATGCAGAATCCAGCGCTTTGCACGTATTGCGCTTACTGCAAGAAGAAGCGATGAAAGAGAACACCGCGGCAATTCATGCCCAGGTTCCCGTCGAAGTCGCCACTTTCCTGCTCAATGAAAAGCGCGGTGATATCACCAAGATCGAAGCCCGCCTGAAAGTCAACTTGATGCTGATCCCGAACAAGCATCTTGAAACGCCCCATCACATTATTGATCGCCTCAAGCATGATGATCCCCGGCTCGAGGATCTCAAGAGCAGTTTTGATCTTATTCAGGCGCCACCAACCGATCAAGGCTGGACCCCCAAAGAGACTGAAGTTCGCGTCAAACCCGAGGCCTTGGTCAAAGCCATCACGCCATCTCAACCCGCACCTCAGTCTAACGCCGCCAAACAGCAGTCCAGACCAAGTGAAGTTGCAACAACTGCCTCAGAGCAAGCTCGCCCCCAGGGCCCGGGAATCTTTTCCCGTTTCATGGCATGGCTGACTGGCTCTGGGGAAATTGACCGTGCTGAACAAGTCCAGGTCAAGCCGAACGAACCTGCGGAATCAAAGGGACGTGGACGCCATCCATCGCGTCGCAGTTCCGCACAGCAACAAGAAGGCCAGAATGGCGGCAGTCGCAACCGCCGCTCGGGTCGAGGCCAGAATCGCAATATTGATCGTCAGGAAGTGCCTGAAACGCCTGTTCTGGAAAAAGAACCACAGATCGTCAGTCAGACCGATGTCACAACAGGTGATGATCAAAGCACTGGCGAGGGAGCTGCGCGCTCACGTAGCGGACGCAGTCGCCGAGGTCGTTCGCGCAAGCCCCAGACTGGTGTGACTGCAACCGAGACGCTGACAAGCGAGCAAATCGCACCAGAACTTGAAGAAGCACTCCAGGAGCAGACTGACGTTGAAGCGACAACGGATACGCTTGACTCGGCCAACGCCCAGAATGGTGAGCAGCAGGATCGTCCACGCCGTCGTAGCCGTCGTGGTCGTCGTTCACGCAAGCCCACGGATGTGAACAGTCAGGATCTGGCTCAAGAGTCTGATGACAGCGACGTTCAATCGCCGACCGACGACAATGTAGTCGATCAGACAGCGATGGCAGACACAGCAAGGGCAACTCAAGCCGTGACAACGATCGCCTCGCCTTCAGCAGATCTGACGCCCGATCAGGCGATTGCTCAGGCGAATGTGGACCAATCTGTCGTTTCTGATGCCAACTCGTCTGTCGAAGTCGTTGCTCAAGAGCCCTCTTCAACATCCGTTCAGGTTCCAGTTGCCAGCTTGAAAGCTGAAGCTGAACCGGTATCGCAACAGGGAACGGAACCAGTCTCGCCGGCAGGTACCCCGCACGCTATCGCCCATGAACCTGTGGCCGTCAATGATCAAAGCGTACCGTCAGAACCATTGACAGCAGAAACCGTTACAACTGAAAAACCTGACCTGCAAACCGAGAAAGCTGAGGTCGTGCAGACTGTGACGACGGAAGTCACGACACAGACCGTAGAGACGACTCCATCAGACCTGGTTGACTCGAAGTCCTCAGAAGGCATACCTGCGCAGGCAACGCCAGCCAGTGTCAGCGCCGTCATGGCCTCAAGTGCTATCGTTCCGGCATCAGATCGCAACGAGCTGTTGCAGATTGTTCAGCAAGTCGGTCTGCAATGGGTTGAAACTGATCCGGCTCGTGTCGCTCAGGCCAGAGAGACTGCTGCTGCACAACACCGAGAGATTCGCCTGGGACGAGAGCCCAAGCCGGTTCTCAAGGTCGAACAGGCAGAACTGACTCAAGTGGAAACACGCTCACAGGCTTAACGCCTCTGTTAGTCGTACCACAGCCCATCGCGGGCCATACGGAACACCCACCGCATGGCCCGTTTTTGTTTTCTCATCTGGATATCCCCCGCCACAAACCCATAGACGTCACCAGGCGCGCGGATATCCTTTTAGGGTCGCTCGACCCGATGAATCCCTGACACCGGGTAGCCAACACCATCACGAACCCGCTCAACCGCAAACCTGTCGCTTTTTTATACGATCAGTCGACTTGATTCAAGCAGGTCTCTGCTCAGACCTGTTTCACCTGACACAAAAAAAGCCCGGAGTCATCATGAGTCCGGGCCTTCTGTCTACAACCATGTCGATTGCACCTTTCTGCAGCAGAAACTCCGAGCGCTGAAACCCTTCGGGCAGTTTCTCTCTGACAGTCTGTTCAATCACCCTTGGCCCAGCGAATCCAATCAGCGCCTTGGGTTCAGCCATGACCACGTCGCCCATAAACGCAAAACTCGCCGACACCCCACCCATTGTGGGATCAGACAGTACGCTGATAAATGG
>CAZBIN010000067.1:0-13771 GCA_964491995.1 uncultured Orrella sp. | reverse complement strand
GTGCCAGTTACCTCGCAGCATCGGTCCCGCCGGAAAATAAATCATTGGCAAACCGGCACTGGTTGCCCCCATCAATAGCCCGGGGGTGGTCTTATCACAGCCCCCCATCAACACCACACCGTCAACCGGATGGCAGCGAATCAGCTCCTCGGTATCCATCGCCAGCATGTTGCGATAGAGCATGGTGGTTGGCTTGACATACTGCTCTGCCAGAGAGATCGCCGGCAACTCAATCGGCATACCACCCGCCTGGAGCACGCCACGCTTGATGTCCTCGACGCGATGCTTGAAATGTGCGTGACAAGGATTGATATCCGACCAGGTATTGATAATGCCGATGAGAGGTTTACCAACCCAGTCGTCGGGCCCATATCCCATTTGCATCGCCCTTGAGCGATGTCCAAACGATCGCAGATCGTCAGGTGCAAACCATCTTGCACTCCTGAGCGTCTGTGGTGTTTTCTTATGATTTTGCACTCTCTGCCTCCTCGCACCACTGCTCTCGAAACTGCGCATCGACAGGGACCTTCCAGAAGGTCTCGCCGTTACGCTTCTCATAAAACTTGTCGCGTGACGCAAGCCACGGCCAGCGTGCCGCCTCATGGGGATATCCGCCGAACCAGTAGGTCCGGTCAGGCCCCTGACACATTCTCGCGACTAGATTGCCAGGCTCGATCAGTGCGTCCGCTGTCAGGTGGGGTGCGAACCTGCCCGCCTCATCCAGCTCATTACGCCAAGTATCACCCGCAGGGAGGTTTGGCCATGGAAACACCACCCAGGTCTGATAGGCAGACCCGGTGTAAAACGCCAGGTCAAATGGGTAAATATCGAGCATCACAAACCGGTCATCGGGCGCAATCTGGGCACTCATAGCCTTGACCGCCGATTTGGTGCTGTGGTCATTGGCAAACATGAAACCGATCAGAGCTCCGATACACATGGCCACGGCGCCACCTGCGGTAATGGCCGAAAGGCGCAAATCACGCCGCTCGTGCAAACCTTTCCAGGTACTTATCATGACCTCCGCGACTAACACAGCCATCGCGGGCAGCACAGGCACGACATAACCGATCAGCTTGGACGATGGAATCGAGAAAAATACGGTGATCACAACCATCCACAAAACCATCAGTCCGTGCCACGAAAGGTCGAACTGCATCGGGCCGCGCTGCCAGACATAACGCACCAGCCAGACGGACCAAGGTGCCGCAAAGCCAAAAATGACAGGCAAAAAGAACCAGACGGGCTGTTGCTGATTAAAACCTGCTGACAGATAGCGCTCAAAGTGCTGGTAGACGAAGAAATAGTGCAAAAAGCCGCTGTGCTCCAATTCCATGGCGACAAACCAGGGCACACCCACCACAGCAAAAGCCACCCATACAGGCCAGGCCAGCAACAGACCGAATCCTCTCCAGCGCCGAGTCAGCAGCAACCAGAAGAACAGCACGCCCCCCGGCAGCACAACACCAATCAGCCCTTTGGACAAGACCGCCAGCGCAGCCAGTGCACCGGTGGCAACGGCAAAGCGCAAGGCGTGCGGTTCGTTCTGGTAAATCCTGGACACCGCTTCAGCCCCTGCCATGATCGTAAGACAGATCATGCCCGCCACCATCATGTCGAGATTGGCATACTGGGCAGCCCCAAAAAAATACGGCATGGTGACCAGAACCAGCAGCGACATCACCGCAGTTTCAGATCCTCGATGTCTGCGAACGAACAAAAACAGTGCCATCGCGGTGATCCACGCGATGATCAGCGAGGGCGCTCTGGCCGCCCACTCATGTGCACCAAAAAGAATGAAACTGAACTCGTTGAGCCAATAAAACAGCGGCGGCTTATGAAAATAAGGCAGCCCGTTGAGCAGCGGTGTCCAGGTACTGTCAAACCGCACCATGTCCCACGCCACACCCACATATCGCCCTTCATCGGGAATATGCAAAGGGCGCATCCAGGCCAGAAACGCTAGCCAAAAAAACACCAGCGCTGCCAGCCAGTAAACTGCCTTGGGTTCGCATGCCCGACGCCAAACACGGCACATCCACGAAATCGCCTGATCCAACACTTGTTTACCTACCCAAACAGAGTTTTATAGCGCTCGGCAAAGCGTGGCCACGCCCGAGGATTGACCAGACGGGGCACTGGCTTGCCAGCAAGCACATCGATTAATTGCTCAGCGCCCATACGCGCTGCATTGCGCCGAGCCTCGTGAGTCACACCAGCCGTATGATACGTGGCAACAACATTCTCAAGCTGTAAAAGCGGATGGTGTTTTGCGGGAGGCTCGAGTTCCCACACATCCAGGCCGGCACCAGACAGGTGTCGCGCGCTCAGAGCATCGGCCAAGGCCTGCTCATCGTGAATTCCTCCGCGGGCAGTCGACAGGAACACCGCCCCAGGCTTCATGGCTGAAAATCGCGCTGCGTCAAACAAGTTCTTCGTTTCAGCCGTCAAAGGACAGTGCACCGAAACCACGTCACTTCGGGCAATCATTGTTTGAAGATCCACCGACTCAACGCCCCGGGCGCGAAGCTCTGACACATCAACATAGGGGTCATGCCCAAGCACACGCATCCCAAAGGCTGCAGCAAGGTGAGCGACCCGACGCCCGATATTTCCCACCCCGACAATACCGATCGTCAGACCCCGGATTTCGTGTCCCATCAGATCTTCTCGCGCGCCGTAGATACCGGAGCGCATAACGCGGTCAGACTCCGAAATCCTGTGACGAACATCAAGTAGCAATCCCATCGTATGCTCTGCGACCGAGTCAGCGTTGCATCCACTCTGATTAACCACCAGCACACCCTGCTCGGTGCATGCCTCAACGTCAACAGGATCGTAGCCGGCTCCCGAACTCGAGACACACAGCAGCATGGGGGCTTTTTTCAGGAAGTCTGCATTGACCCGCCAGTCTGGTGGCACTTCATCCCGAGCCGCGCAGATGTGATAAGCATGCGCCTGCGCGATGACGGCATTATGTTCGGCGGGTGTCTGGTTCGACCGACACACCGTCAGATCGATATCATCTTGCTCGGCAATCAATTGGTCGAAGACCGGGTTAAGCCAGAAATCGAGCCGGACGAGGGATTTGCGCATCTAAGGAGTCTCCTGTTTTTGTTCTGATGTCAATTGCGAGTGGGAGCATCGGGTGGATATATGGCCATAGGGTTTGGCCAATGTGGACTCAGTCCTTTCATTAAAGTTTCGTAACAAACCGCATCTGCCCGAGCCCCGCTCTATAAAATCTGCCGAGAGAGGACACTCTGATGGATCTTCTCGATGGCCCATGCTGCTGCCGCCAGACCCATGCTGGCAGTCACAGTCACCAGAGAACCATATCCCGCGCAGGCGAGCGCCGCACCCCAAGCTCCACTGGCGGCTTCAACGCCCTGAGGTCTGCGCACAGGCTGCTCAAGCCACAAAACATTGACACCCATCGGTGCCACACGTTTGCCACCCACACCGGCGAACCCATGTTGCTTTCTGAGGTGCTGGCGCATTCTCGCGAGCAACGGATCGTGAGTGGCATCGCGCAGGTCCCCTTGGCGCATCGATAGCGCATCAGTCTTGCCGCCCGCTGCACCGCACACCAGAAGCGGCTGGCGCCTTCGCCTGGCACACAAGACCATAGCCACTTTAGCGTGCATCTGATCCGTACAGTCCAGCAAAACGTCTGCCTGGACCGGGATCACTGAATCGACATTGTCAGGTGTGACAAATTCGTCCACCAGATTGACGCGACAACGCGGATTGATCTGACTTATCCGCTCCTTCATAGCCTGCACTTTGGATTGACCCAGAGTCGAATCAAGCGCGTGAATCTGGCGATTGATGTTGGACTCGGCCAGATGGTCCATGTCAATCAGGGTCAACTGCCCCACCGCACTTCGAGCGAGTGCTTCCACGGCCCAGGAGCCGACACCACCAATGCCGGCAACTACCACGTGCGCACAATCAAACCCCTCAAGCACGCGGGCGCCAAAAGCTCTCTCGATCGAGCCAAAACGGCGCTGCGAATCCATCGCGTCCGCCTGACAAGCGGATTGCGATGCGAGACTATCCACCTCACCAGAGGCGCTCACACCGGATTGCAAGGGGTTACTAAAAGATTTGATCATTGGGGCAATCACGCAGCAAGGTTGTCGAGGACACAACAAAACACGTCGATTTTTGCACGAGAGCAGGTCAATGACACAGGAATACCATGAATCATCTCGACAACGACTGATCCTCCCCTCAAAATATCGACAGAACCGTGAAAAGACTCCGCTTGCCCCTTCTTGTACCGAAAATGCCCAGGATTCCCGAGGCAGCGCTTTTGTGCGTGCTGATCATGCTGGTGCATGTGTGCCTGACTGGCGGACGGGTATCGGTCACACTCAGTGCGATCAATCTGGGCATGACCACTTTTGAGGTCGGGGTTCTTATCGCTTTTTTTGCGCTGCTGCCGATGCTGGTTTCGGTTGCAGCGGGCCGTATTATTGACGCCGTCGGCCCATTCAGACCGATGCGGGCCGCGGCGCTTGTCGCCGGATTCGGAGCCTTGCTACCGCTACTCTGGCTGCACTGGATCTCTCTGGGCATTGCCGCTGTCTGCATTGGTGTGGGTCACATGGCGTTTCAAGTCTCGGTGCAAGGGCAGCTCGGTGCTGCACCGTCCCAAGACAGGTTGCGCAATTACTCGTGGCTGTCACTAACACTGGCAATTTCAGGATTTAGTGGACCGCTGATTGCCGGAATATCCATCGACCATCTGGGCTACCGCTGGGCGTTTGGCCTGCTCGCTGTGTTTCCGTTTATCGCATCGCTGGTGGTCATGCGCTTGCGTTCGAAAATGCTCGCTGCTCACGTACCAAAACCTGCCACCCAGCAAAAGCAGCGTTTGACTGACATCATCAGGATTCGCCCCCTTCGTTACGCGTTGATGGCCAATTTGATGCTGGCGGGCGCCTGGGATACTCACGCATTTCTCGTGCCCATCTATGGAGCCCAGCGAGCCCTCAGCGCAACCACGATTGGCACCGTGCTCGCCTCTTTTGCATTGGCAACGTTTCTGATCCGGACTGTGCTGCCTTTCATTCAAAGGCGCGCCAGCCCTTGGCAACTTATACATTTTGCGATGATCACGGCCGGGTTGAACTTCTTGTTCTACCCGCTCTTTAGCGATGTCTGGGTTCTGGCTGGTATGTCTTTCATACTTGGCTTGTCTCTGGGCTGTACCCAGCCCAGCATTCTCGCGTTGCTGCAGCAACACGCGCCTGAAGGACGCAAGTCAGAAGTCTTCGGACTTCGCATGGCGCTCATCAACGGCAGCCAGGTATCTCTGCCGCTTGCATTCGGGGTGCTAGGCTCGCTTCTGGGCGTCATGCCTTTATTCTGGGCCACCGCACTGGTCGTCACCAGTGGCGCATGGTTTACCCGAAAAGCTGGGAAGGAACGTGAGCCAGACCATCGTCCGGTCGTTGACTCCGTGAGCCAGCCAGTCAGTGCAACCGCTTCGTCACCCGCATCAGAGTCAACAGCACAACAGTCACCAGAACCCAGATCAGTACCGGTCGGTTCCGGACTCAATCCGTCCGACCAGACTGACCAAAGCGCAACGCAGCAACCTGACCCGCATCCGCGGGCCAGTCAAGCTCAGTCGAGCCGACCGCCAATATCCTGAACCACTAACCTGCAGGTATAGTTAAAACTGTCGAACCATCGGAATCCTTACGCAGATGCTTCTCCCCACTTCGTCAGACTCCATGATGTCTCCCCAGGCACCAGATGCCGCGCAAATGCGATACCTTACTGAAGAACAACGAGAGCAGTCGATGCGCGACGCGCTTAGCCATTGGCAGGGAGACGAAGACGTCTGGGTCTATGCTTACGGTTCACTGATCTGGAATCCGGAATTCGAATACGCAGAGCAGCGAATCGGAACCCTGCGTGGTCATCATCGTGCGCTTTGCCTCTGGTCGCGGGTCAATCGCGGCACACCCCAGCGACCGGGTCTGGTGTTCGGGCTGGATCGGGGTGGTTCTTGCCGCGGCATGGCATTCCGAATCCAGGCAAAAGATGTGCTGGCGATGTTCCCTGCGCTCTGGCGCAGGGAAATGTCCACCGGCGCCTATCTGCCACGCTGGCTGCGCTGTGACACGCAAGACGGGCAGGTCAAGGCGCTGGCGTTTGTGATTGACCGCAGCAATCCAGGTTACGTCAAAGAGCCACCCAGTCACCACGCAATCGAAATTATTCACGGCGCGAGCGGTCGTTATGGACCTTGTACCGACTATGTCTTGCAAACACATCAGGCACTGAGTGCGGCAGGGATTCACGATGCGCGCTTACACCATCTGGCACAGCAACTGCACCAGCGAGCGGGACGCCACACCTGAGGGGGGGGTGGACGATGATTCTTGCAGCTTGTCTTGCACATATCGACGATACGACCTGTGTGATCGAGGCTGGCAACCGTTGCCCGCACACCATTGTGAACGGCTACACTAATGACAGATTCAGATGAGCTTATGTATTGCTTTGCGCAGTAACAAAAATGCAGAACCGTCACGTGTTGCGGTGCAGGGAGATTCTGGACGAATCTCTAACCACATCAATTGCATCGCGAATGCAGCGACGTTTTTCAAGGACGCGAGATAACCATGTCAGTAGCTAATATCAGGCAAACCTACGAAAAAGGCGAGTTGCTCGAGTCAAACGCCAAGTCCTCACCGTTCGAACAATTCGAACTATGGCTCAAACAAGCCATTGAGTTACCCGTAGCGGAACCAACCGCCATGACCTTGGCCACTGTGGGAGAGAATGCTCGCCCCTCGTCTCGCATCGTGCTCCTCAAAGGACTCGAACCAGACGGGTTTGTGTTCTATACCAATTACGAGTCGCGCAAAGGCCACGAACTCGCTGCTCAGCCCTGGGCCAGTCTGCTGTTCTTCTGGCAACCACTCGAGCGCCAAGTACGCATCGAGGGACGGATCGAGAAGGTTGCACCAGAGGCCTCAGACGCCTACTACGCAAGTCGCCCCATCGGTTCTCGCATCGGTGCCTGGGCCTCGGCCCAAAGCCAGCCTGTCGAACTCGATGCACTCAACGCACGGGTGCATGCGCTGCAGCAACAGTACGGTGACAATCCACCACGCCCTCCCCACTGGGGCGGGTATTGCCTGCGTGCAACCTACTTTGAATTCTGGCAGGGCCGGCCCTCCCGTCTGCACGATCGTCTGGCCTATTCATTAAACGATGATGGCAACTGGGTCATGCGACGCTTGTCTCCATGATTGCGCGCAGTCCTGATTTCACGTCTGGCGAGTTCAGGCAGGCACTGGGTCGGTTTCCGACGGGTGTGACCGTTGTGATCGGGCAACTGCCCGGTCAGAACCCCGTTGGTCTAACCGTCAGTTCTTTCAACTCGGTGTCTCTAGAGCCCCCTCTGGTGTTCTGGAGCCTCTCACTGGGATCCTCGAGCAGGGCCGTATTCGAGCACTGTGAACGCTACGTCATTCACGTGCTTTCATCCGAGCAGTTCGATCTGGCCAGCCGTTTTGCCAGGGGTTCACAGAGCGAACGGTTCGCAGGGCTGCCCTTGGTGCACACACCGGGACAAGCGCTGCGGCTCGACCTTGAGGTTGCCGCCTGGTTTGAGTGCTACAACCGCCACCAGATCGTCCAGGGCGACCACCTGCTTTTGCTGGGAGAAGTCGAGCACTGCGAGCATTCGCCGGTGTTGCCACTGATCTATCACGCTGGCGGGTATGATCTGACCCCTTCCCGCTAATCCATCACCTCAGATTCTGTCAACAACATGACTGCAGATATTCAATGCATTGTGATCGGCGCGGGTGTCGTCGGTCTCGCCGTAGCTCGTGAACTGGCGCAGGCCGGGGTCGAGGTTCTGGTTGCCGAAAGTGGTGAAGGTATCGGTATTGGCACAAGCTCACGCAACTCCGAAGTCATTCATGCAGGTATTTACTATCCCGCTGGCAGCCTGAAGGCCAGACTGTGCGTGCAAGGTCGTGAACAACTTTACGCCTACTGCCAGGCACACGGTGTGGCTCACAAACGTCTGGGCAAACTACTGGTTGCCACCAGCGACGATGAAGCGGCCACGCTGGACGGCATCATCGCCAAAGCCAAAGCAAATGGCGTCAACGACCTCAGACGCCTAAGCCGGCAAGAGGCGCTTGAACTCGAGCCTGATCTGGACTGCACCGCAGCTGTGTTATCGCCATCGACTGGCATCGTAGACAGCCATGGGTTGATGCTGGCTTATCAGGGCGACGCCGAACACTCAGGTACGCAGTTTGTATTTCACTGTCCGTTTGAACGCGCAAAGATTCTGGACAAGGGTTCCGAACGCACACCCTCTCTGTTTGAAGTTTCGTTCGGTGGACAAGACCCTCTCACGCTGACCTGCAACATTCTGATCAACGCAGCAGGGCTGAGCGCCGTTGAAGTCGCACACGGCATCGATGGTCTGGCGCCCGACACCATTGCCCAAGCCTATCTGTGCAAGGGCAGCTATTTCACACTACAAAGCAAAGCACCCTTTAGCCACCTGATCTATCCGGTTCCTCAAGCGGCAGGTCTGGGCGTACATTTGACACTGGACCTGGGCGGTCAGGCCAAGTTTGGTCCAGACACAGAGTGGATCAGTGAACCAGACTATGAGGTGGATGCCAGGCGCGGCGACAGCTTCTACGATGCCGTGCGGCGCTACTGGCCAGGCTTGCCTGAGGGTTCGCTGCAACCAGGCTATGCGGGAATCAGACCCAAGATTTCCGGGCCAGCCGATCCTGCCGCCGATTTCAGGATCAGCGCATCAAACGAGCACGGCGTGCGTGGTCTGATCAATCTTTATGGCATCGAGTCGCCAGGCCTGACATCATCCCTGGCGATTGCAAGCGCAGTGAGCCAGTTACTAAAACATTGAAGTTTTCCGGATCGTCAAAATTCATGCATCAAACCGATTTCATACTCACGCTATCCTGCCCTGACCGTAAAGGCATCGTTCACAAAGTCTCTGGAGTATTGCTGGCGCACGACGGCAATATCATCGATGCACAGCAATTCGGCGATGAAGAAACGGGTCGGTTTTTCTTGCGGATCCATTTTTCGGTTCCTGATCCCGCCGTGATTGAATCACTCACAAGCGATTTCTCGGCGGTAGCCGAAACTTTCCACATGCAATGGCGCCTGCACGACGCAAAAAAGCAGGCACGACTGTTGATTCTGGTCAGCCATCAAGGACACTGTCTCAACGACCTGCTCTTTCGGATCCGCAGTGGTCAACTGACTGCGCAAGCAGTTGCAATCGTATCGAATCATCGAGATTTTGAGCCGCTGGCGCAGGCCTACGGCATCCCCTTCCACCATTTACCTGTAACGCCGGATAATAAAGAGGCGCAAGAAAAAGCCTTGCTCGAACTCATTGAGCGCGAGGCCATCGACTTGGTCGTGCTCGCACGCTACATGCAGATTCTGTCGAAGTCGCTATGTACTGCACTCGCCGGGCGTGCCATCAACATCCATCACAGCTTTTTGCCCAGCTTCAAAGGGGCACGACCCTACTATCAGGCCCACGCACGCGGTGTCAAAATAATCGGTGCAACTGCACACTATGTCACAGCAGATCTTGACGAAGGCCCCATCATCGAACAGGACATCGAGCGGGTTGATCACGCCATGAGCGCCAAAGACATGACTCAGGTCGGCAGCGACATTGAGTCACTGGTTCTTGCCCGTGCCGTGCGAGCCCACATTGAACACCGTGTGCTCATAAACGGATCCCGGACAGTGGTATTTCGCTGAGGCAGGGTTTATCCTTTGCTTTTTAATCGCGTAAGCGAAGAGTCGTCATTTCATGCTATCCACAGAATCACCGCCGGCAGAGTCATGGGGTCAAGCGCTGGCACAGGCGCGCGCGCAGCAACGTCGCGACCTCGGCACGATCTCCCGTGAACTTTTGTTGTCCCTGGCTCAACTCCGCGGCATCGAAGCAGGGCAAACGCACGCATTTCACGCACAGAACTTCTATCTTCGTGCAGTTCAGAAGTACGCAGACCACCTGAACGTCACGCTCGACCCACCCGTCAGTAACTTCCAGGAGGCTACGCTTTCTGGCACCCATCACCCCAAGAGTATGCACCGCGCGTCTGGCATTGCCCGTCGCCAGAGCAGCCCTCCCAACGCTTTGCACATGCCCTCAGCGGGCGCGCACGGCGCTCGTCTGGGGCGATGGATGGTCCTGCTGGTGCTCGGTTTGGTTGCTGCAGGGGTTTACCTGGCGGTCGGTGAGGGCTGGCCATCAAGGTCGATTGATGAAATAACGCCACAGAACGGCGTGAATTTGTCTGATCCGACAGCCGACCGGGTGGCGACCACGCCTGCCACCCCCGCTGCAGTGCCGATGGCATCAACCGTCACGTCAGCCACCGACAGTACTTTCGCCACCGCAGAGCCTGTACAACAACTCACGACCCAGACAGCACCACCGGCGAGCACACCGACGGATGTGCCACCTAACACCCAAAGTCAGAGTGTCCAAGGGACGACCATCGCACCAGTCAAGGCCCAGACGGGTGCTACCGCATCTGAGCCTCCCGCTGCGAGTTCCCCGGCGGTGACATCAGTAATCCCGGGCCGAGTAGTTACGGACGAGCTTGTGTTAACTTTCAACCAGGAATGCTGGGTGGAGTTGCTTCAGACTAACGGACAGTCCCAGCAGCGTATCTACAAACCCGGCGAAGAGTTGAGAATTGCTGCCGATCAGGTCGAACGACTGGTACTTGGAAACGCACAGGCAATTGGTGCACAGCGCGCAGGCAAGCCCTTCGATGTGACACAGTTCATTCGTGGCTCTGGCAGTGTTGCCCGTCTTGACGCGCAGTCGCTGTCGCGAACTGCACCCTGAACAATCATGAAGGTCGCGACCTCAATGAAACCGAGGTCGTTTTCGTGCCCCGATTTTTTTGAATTGCTTTGCCTAAAGGAGTTTGTGGCCATGAATATCAATCAGCAGGAGATCAACACCTTGCACCCCGTGCCTGACGCGCGAGGAATCAATCTGTTCGAAGCTGACGCGTCACGTGACGTTCTTTGCGCCTACCTGCCAGACAAGTTGCACCAGCATCTGCTGCCCCATCTGAACCGGCTCGGTGCCCTGGCAGGCTCAAGACTCGACGACCTCGCCGGCATCGCTGACAAGAATCCACCGGAACTGTCGGTTCGTACCCGCAGCGGCATTGATGAGTCGCGTATCCTCAAGCACCCCGCCTACGTTGAACTCGAGCGTTGGGCATACAGCGAGTTCGGTCTGGCCGCCATGTCGCATCGTGCCGGCGTCCTGAACTGGCCTGACCCCATGCCACCGGCTGCCAAATATGCACTAACTTATCTTTTTGTTCAGGCTGAGTTCGGTTTGTGCTGCCCTGTCAGCATGACAGACTCTCTCGCACGTACGCTCAGAAAATTTGGTGATCCGGCTCTGATCGAGAAAGTTCTGCCGATGGTCACAACTCAGGATTTTGATGCGCTGCATCAAGGCGCGATGTTCATGACCGAACAGGGTGCAGGATCCGACGTCAGTGCCACGACCACCCTCGCCCACCAGCAGGCCGATGGGAGCTGGCTGCTGTCAGGCGACAAGTGGTTCTGCTCCAATCCGGATGCGGGTTTCGCGATGGTGCTTGCACGCTCCGAAGATGCGCCAGGCCTGAAAGGTATCTCGCTGTTCCTGCTGCCCCGAACGTTGCCCGACGGCACTCCCAACAGCTACCGAATTCTTCGGCTCAAAGACAAGCTCGGCACCCGTTCTATGGCCAGCGGCGAGATCAGGCTCGAAGGCGCCTTTGCGTGGCTCGTGGGTGAACGCGGCAAGGGCTTCAAGCACATGGCCGACATGATCAACAACTCGCGACTTTCAAACGGTGTGCGCGCCGCCGGACTGATGCGTCGCGCTCTGACAGAGGCCCTTTTTGCATCCAAGAACCGCAGGGCGTTTGGCAAACGCCTGATGGATATGCCGCTGATGCAGCGCCAGCTGCTAAAGATGGCAGTCTGGACGGAACAAGCCCGTACGATGGTGTTTCAGACGGCAAAAGCGCTACAGGCATTTGACCAGGATGAGTCCAAACGCCCGCTAGCCAGAATCCTGACTCCCCTGATCAAGTTCCGCGCCTGCCGCGATGCACGCAAAGTCACCGGGGACGCCATGGAGGTGCGCGGTGGGTGTGGTTATATCGAAGAATGGAGTGACCCACGCCTGCTACGTGATGCTCATCTGGGATCAATCTGGGAGGGTACCAGCAACATTGTGGCGCTCGACGTGATTCGTGCGATTCGCCGTGAGAATGCCCTGCCCGCCCTGCGGGCTCTGGTCGACGAGTTGCTTGAACAGGGTGAGCCCGTGAGCAGCGATCTAGCCCAGCTGCAGCAAGACCGTATTGACGCGGCGTTCCGGCTGGCTGAACAGGCTGGCGCGCAGGACGATGCTGTCCGGGCGCGCCAGGTCGGAACAGCCCTTTATAACGTGGTGACCATGGCCGGCATGCGCTGGGAAGCCCGCCAGGCGAATATGCCGATGCGGGCACGTCTGGCCGACATGGTCCTGTTGCACCGTCTCTCTGCTCGCGACCCATTGAGCGCAAACGAGACGTCAGACGCAGCACTGATTGACTGGCTTTCAAAAGGAATCTGAAATATGTGGCAAACCGAACGAGGTCAAGGGTCTGCGCTGCACGGCGTACGCGTGGTTGACCTCAGCAGAGTCCTGGGTGGTCCATTTTGTAGTCAGATACTGGGTGATCACGGTGCTGATGTAATCAAGCTCGAACCACCTGGCGGAGACGAGACACGTCACTGGGGCCCACCATTTGAAGCCGGGCTTGCCTCCTACTTTATCGGAGTCAACCGCAACAAGACAGGTTTGACGATCGACTTGGCCAAGGATGAAGGTCGGGCATTCCTGAGAACCTTGCTGTCTGAGGCTGACGTCGTACTCGAGAATTTCAAACCAGGCACCCTCGAGAAATGGGGTCTGGGATACGAAACACTCAAGCACGAGTTCCCTCGACTGATTCATTGCAGGGTCTCGGGCTTTGGCGGTGATGGTCCACTGGGTGGCATGCCTGGCTATGATGCTTGCGCGCAGGCCATGTGCGGTTTGATGAGTGTAAACGGCGAGAAGGACGGTCCCGCAACCCGCGTGGGACTGCCCGTAGTCGATATGGTGACCGGGCTAAACGCCACCATTGCCATCCTGATGGCGCTTCAGGAACGCCATCGCAGTGGTCTGGGACAGTTTCTGGACATCACCCTGTTTGATTGCGCCATTTCATTGCTGCATCCACACGCAGCCAATTTCTTTGGCAACGGCAAGACGCCAGCACGCTCAGGCAATGCACACCCCAATATCGCGCCCTATGAGACCGTCAAGACAAAGGACGGCGAGCTATTTCTGGCCGTGGGCAATGACCGCCAGTTCAAGATCATGGTTGAGCTGCTCGGAGATCCTGCACTGGCCCAAGACCCGAAGTTCGTTTCGAATGCTGACCGCCTGGCCAATCGGCCTGAACTGCACAGCCGACTCGAAAAACTGCTGGCTCACGGAAAAGCCGCTGAACTGGCGCCGCAATTGCTCAAAGCAGGCGTACCCGCCGCGCCAGTATTGACCGTGCCAGAAATCCTCTCGCACCCGCATACCCGTCATCGAGGTATGGTGCTTGAAAAAGATGGTTATCGGGGTTTGGCCTCACCGATCAAGCTGTCGCGCACA
>CAZBIN010000066.1:0-13906 GCA_964491995.1 uncultured Orrella sp. | reverse complement strand
TTGAGTTCGTCGATATCGCGGGTCTGGTGGCTGGCGCAAGCCAGGGTGAAGGGTTGGGCAATCAGTTTCTGTCGCATATCCGTGAAACCGATGCAATCGTCAACGTCGTACGCTGTTTTGAGGACGACAACGTGATTCATGTCTCGGGAAAGGTTGATCCCATTTCCGATATTGAAGTGATTGAAACAGAACTTGCACTGGCGGATCTGCAGACTGTCGAAAAGTCGCTGCACCGACACAACAAGACTGCCCGATCCGGCGACAAGGACGCGCAGCGCCTGGTTGCGATTCTGGAGCAATGTGTCAAGCATCTGGATCAAGGCCAGCCGATCCGGACCATGGACCTCAGTGAAGATGATCGCAAGCTGCTCGCACCCTTGTGCCTGATCACCGCAAAGCCAGCCATGTATGTGGGCAACGTGAGCGATCAAGGGTTTGACAACAATCCGCTGCTGGAAAGCCTTAAGGCTTACGCAGAGAAGCGTCAGGCACCGGTGGTTGCGATCTGTGCAGCGATCGAAGCAGAGATCGCTGATCTGCCCGACGAAGATAAGGAAATCTTTCTTGCTGATATGGGTATGCAGGAACCCGGCCTGAATCGCTTGATTCGCTCAGCATTCAGGCTGCTCGGGTTACAGACCTATTTCACGGCCGGTGTCAAAGAGGTTCGTGCCTGGACTGTACCGGTTGGTGCGACTGCGCCACAGGCCGCCGGTGTCATTCACACCGATTTTGAGCGTGGATTCATCAGGGCGCAAACGATTGCCTATGCGGATTTTATTGCCTGCAAGGGTGAGCAGGGTGCGAAAGAGTCTGGAAAAATGCGATCAGAGGGTAAGGAGTACGTTGTGCAGGATGGCGATGTCATGAACTTTCTGTTCAACGTCTGACCCAAACAAGCCATTTCTCAGGATTTCAGAACATTGCTTTGAAGCCCTGAGACAGCGACAGAGCCCCGGAAAATCCGGGGTTTTTCGTTTCTATAGATTGCATTTCGTTGCCCGGCCTTACCCGCGCAAAGTGACTACGCTGGTGTATATGAGGGTTGGACGAGGCGGCGAAAGGTGTATATGATCGCCCCATCGTTCCTCTTCGCCGACCCCGTGACACCGTGCTTACAGATGCTGTTCCACTATGTGCCGCTGCACTCATCTCCGGCTGGCCTGCGCTATGCACGCGCACACGGTGAGCTTGCAGTTACTGATCGACAGGCAGCAAGACTCGTTCGACTGCCGCTTTGGGTTGGCTTGACGAGCGATCAGCAAGTCAGAGTCACACAAGTGCTTGAGGATGCCATTGCGTCACAGGGATAAGGATTGCTTTTAGGAGATGCGTGTAGCGATCTCGTTGTTGGTGCAGGTCCGACTCCAAGTTTCTGGTTTCCATAATCGTTGTTACCCTTATGTACTAAAGTCATACGGGCCGGCGGCGGCAGGTGCGCATGGGGTTGATTGGCATGGAGTCGATAGCCTTCCTTTTGATTGCTACCAAGGCAGTGGCTTTCCATCGTACGCCCAAAACCCGCCACTCTCAGAGGGCTGCAAGCCGTCCATCACCTGCAGCAGATCTCGGGCGGCCAGATCGGGCGAACGTCCGATCTGCGCACCCTTGAACGGTGCTGACAGACCTGTGTCGACGGTCCCAGGATGCAATGCCGCGAGGACCGTGTTGGGGTGGGTGCGACTGATTTCAATCGAAGCCGTCTTGAGAAGCATGTTCAAGGCCGCTTTGGACGCCCGGTAGCTGTACCAGCCACCAAGCCGATTGTCACCGATACTACCGACCTTTGCAGAAAGAACGCCTAGCAGACTCCGCTCCCGTTGTGCCAGCAGAGGGATGAATTTTGCCAGGACCAGCGCGGGGCCCATTGTGTTGGTTCTGAAGCTTGCCAGCATCTGATCGTAATTCAACTGGGCAAGGCGTTTTTCTGGCATGCCATGGCTATCGTGAAGCATCCCTGTCGCCACGATAATCAGATGTAGCGGACCGTCTTGCTGCAGTTGCTTTGCTGCGTCGGCGATGCTTGATTGGTTGTCATAGTCCACTGCGGGTTGACTGCTGCGGCTGAGTGCGTAAACCCGTGCGCAATGTTCGTCTTGCTCCAGGTGTTGAACTATGGCCGCACCGATTCCACCTGATGCGCCGATGACCAACGCGCGATAGCCTGAAGGAAGGGATTGCATGAGTGTGGTGTCTCCGAATAATGGTTACGATCTGCGGTTGCGCAGGGCAGAGTATGTTCAGGTCGTGTCAGAGATCTGCATGGATCACAGAACATCAAGGTTCTGGCGCACATCGGATGCTTTGCGTCTTAGGGATTCAAGCTGTTCTTGAGACATTTTCTCGAGTTGACGATAAACCATTCCCAGACGTGGGTTTCGACCCAGTCTTGGCTTGTGCCGATCAAAAAAATCCCAGTACAACGCATTGAAGGGACAGGCTTTGTCATCGACTTTCTGTTTTTTGTCGTAGTGACACCCTCGACAGTAGTCGCTCATCCTGTCAATGTAGGCAGCACTGCTGACGTAGGGCTTGGTGGCGATCAGCCCGCCATCGGACCATTGGCTCATCCCAAGCGTGTTGGGTAGCTCCACCCACTCAAATGCATCAATGTAGATACCCAGATACCAGCGATGGACTTGATCAGGATTCAGACCCGCCAGCAACGAGAAGTTTCCAATCACCATGAGTCGCTGGATGTGATGCGCGTGCGCGGTTTCGAGCGACTGCTCAATGGCGTGTCGCATGCAGTTCATGCGTGTTTTGCCGTTCCAGAACCAGGCGGGCATATCGGTTTGCTGATCCAGGGCATTGCGATGGACATAGTCGGGCATGTGAGCCCAATAGATCCCTCGCACGTACTCTCGCCAACCCAGAATCTGGCGAATGAAGCCTTCGACCGCAGCCAAGGGTGCATTCCCATTGCGATAGGCCTGTTCGACGTATCGAATCACATCCATCGGATGCAACATCTTGACGTTCAAGGCAAACGACAGCATCGAGTGAAACAGGCGGGGGCTTTGGCTGCTCATGGCATCTTCAAAATCCCCGAAATGCGGCAGACTGTCTCGTACAAAGGCAGCCAGGCCAGCCAGAGCCTCGGTACGGTTCAGTGGCCAACGGAACTTGTCAGCTTGTGAATCCCCAAAGCTGCTGACCGAGCAGCTTTGGATCATGCGCCACAATGCGGTGTGGTCATGCACAGGCCTGACGTCTGCGGGAACGGCAGGGGATCCTGGCCAGGCCTTTCTGTTTTCTTTATCAAAATTCCACTGACCACCCTCAGGATCACCGGTCTGCGTGATCAGCACCTGATGGCGCTTTCGCATCTGGCGGTAGAAGGTTTCCATGAGCCATTGTTTTTTGCCGGCGAACAGACGGGCCAGATCATCGCGATCTGTCAGAAAATGTGCACTGTCACAGGCACGTGTCTCAAATGATTGCTCTGCGGCCCAGGTGTTCAGTTGTTGATCAAGGCGCCATTCATCCGGAAACTGCCACTCAAGCTTCTGGGCACCATAGTGAATCATCAGTGCCTCAAGATTCGCGGTAATCGATTGACGATTACTCGCATCATCCAGTGCAACGTACCGGACTCGATGTCCTTGTGTGCGCAGATCCCCGGAAAACGCCCGCATCGCGGCAAATATCGCCAGAATCTTCTGTGCGTGATGGAGGACGTAGTCAGTTTCCTGCCGGACTTCCATCAACACATGGACAACCCCGGGATCGACTGTCTCGAACCACGGATGTTCCGGGTTGAGTTGATCTCCCAGAATCAGTCGTAATGTATGGACTGATGACATCATCCGTTTTCCCAGAGTCGTTGATAGTGACCATCAGGATCATATTGTCTGGCCTGTTTCTCGATATTGAAATGCCTGCCGCCGCGTGGGTCCGTGCCAAGTCCCGCGATGTAAAGCCAGTTGCCCTGATTGCTGTAGGGGTCGTAATCCAGTAATTGCGACTCGAACCAGGCAGCCCCCGCCCGCCAGTCCCCCTTGAGCTCGTTGATTAGGTAGCTCGCCACCACCTGGCGCAGCCTGTTGCTTAAAAAACCAGTGGCTGAGAGTTCTCGCATGGCAGCATCGACAAGAGGTTTGCCGGTGCGCCCTTCGCACCAGCGCGCGAACCCCTGCGGGTTATGACCGCTTGCCAGGCGCAAGGGGGGCGCGTTTTCAACATCGACTTTCAATCCTCTCGAGCGGTAGAGTTTTCGACCGTACTGCAAATGCAGAAACCGAAAATAGTCTCGCCACAGCAGCTCAAACCAGAGCCAGTAGCTACCCTCGCTGGCGCCGCGCTGATCCTCAAATTGCCGCAGCTCTGACATGGCCTGTCGGGGAGAAAGAGCGCCCGTGGCAAGCCAGGGGGACCACTTGCTTGAATAGTGCAGGCCAGTCAGGTCGTTTCGCGTCTGCTTGTAGCTGTGAGGTCGTCCCTGGGCCAGATATCGCCGCAGGTGAGCCAGCGCAGCGGTCTGCCCACCGTTAAAGTCGGGGTGGGTATAGGGGAATGAAGATCGAGGGTCAGGTAACGGAACGTCCAGTGGCGCGTTCGTCCGACCAGAACCCAGCGATATGCCATCCATCGCGGTTAGCGTGCGAGCGATACCGGCAGGCCATGGCGGCAAGTGACCGGGGAGTGGTAACGGATTTGGTGGCTGGATTTTTTCGCGCTCGATGGCTTGCCTGAAGGGTGTGAAAGAAGCGGGCAATCTCTCTTTCGGCCAAGGCAGTTGGGCTGGATTCAGCAGACTGCTCTGCCAGACGGTGTGGACTTTCAGACCTGCCGCCTGCAATTTCTTGACCGCGTCTTGCTCATCGGGTGCGGCAATTTCTTCACAAAAGATCTCCTGCGTTCCGGCAATCCGGGCAATTTCCGGAAGAACCGCCTCAACAGACCTTTGACATTCAATCAGAGGGCATCCCAGCGCGCTCAACTGCTCACGCAGATCCTGCACAGCGGTTTGAGTCCATCGACGCCGATGTATCCCGATCCGGTCAAATCCCCAGGCAGTGGTCTGATGGGGATCGTCGTGGCAATAGATAGGCACCAGATGCTGCGCCCCCGATTGGAGTGCTGTGTACAGCGCGATCTGATCGTGCAGGCGCAAATCATTTCTGAACCAGAACAGCACGGTCTTCATGATGGGTATCCGCTCATGTGTCGGCACCTTTCTTCTGTCCGGATGGGTTGGGAGTTGATCACTTTGGCGAACATCGGCAATCGCGTGCGTGGGTAGATAACCCCACGCTGAGACTCTCAGATCGTACGCTGCCCGGAAAGTTTCCGGGCCATTGCCAGACGCGTGGGTCAGGCAATGGCCCTTGGTGGGATGTGCTGTTTTATCCAGGGTGCCGCGAGCGTTGGACGGACGCTTTCAGTCAAGTGTTGGCCAGCCCGGAACAATTGAACAGACATCCATCAGGAGTTAACCGCCAGATGTGCAACCATCCGTTGTCCACCAACTGTTTTACGACAGCGTGTTTTGCAATCACCCGGTGAATGTTTTCCAACGGTGCTTCGATGACCACGGTGAGTCGGA
Source organism: uncultured Orrella sp. (assembly GCA_964491995.1). GTDB lineage: Bacteria > Pseudomonadota > Gammaproteobacteria > Burkholderiales > Burkholderiaceae_B > Algicoccus. The sequence continues at coordinate 8,358 of CAZBIN010000066.1, read as the reverse complement.
CCGGTTCATGCGTCCACTGGTTACCATCATGGAGCGACTGCCGGGACAAGCCAATTCTCAGATCGCCGCCATTGCCTTCAAACAGACCAATGTGTCCACCCACCACGTTGTGCAAGAGCTTGTTGCCACTGCCCAGACGCTGGGGATCACAAGTGCTGGCGTGATATTGCCAATTGATCCAGTGTGCAACCAGCATGGGCGCGGTCATCAAGGACTCGAGAAGTGTGCCGTCCAGGTCCCGGGTGGCATCGTAGTCATGCAGGAACACTCTGCCCTTGAGATTCAGTCCGCGTGTGCGTTGTCTGGGTGCAAACACGATCGCTGCATTGGTGGCCAACCCCCATTCTGGCCGTGTTTGTGCACCATCATTGGCCCGTCTGCGAAATTGGGCTAGCAATTTGTCTGCATGGGTGTCTGCGCTCAGACCCAGGCTGCCAGCACGTTCCCGTCTGACCCTGTCGCCTGCCCGTGACAAGGCAATGTCCAGCTTGTCCAGCGCGTCGCGCGCGCTGTCCGGCAACAGATCCCGGTCAAAACAGTCGATTTCATCTGTGGTCGTGTTGTGCAAGGCGCCGATAAAAACCGTCTTGACCGGGATTTCAATCTGTCGGGCCCGCAGTTCGTCGCGCACCGCAGGTTCATTCAGAAGACGTGCGAGCGCTCTGGCGTTGCTTTCTCCTGACTGACCACAGCAGGCACCACAGTCCAGCGCAGCGGCTTGTGCATTATTCGCGCTCTGGCTGGCATGACCCACCAATAGAATCACTGGCGCAAAATTCCTGGTCATTCCCATCGATTGCAGCACGTGAGATGCCAGCGTGACTTTTTCGTCAAGCTCAAGACCTGTCAGCGAAGGGCGAAGCAGGTGACGGACCTGCAGTGGCAGGCCCACGTGATCAGCATTCAGTCTTGGCCGGGAGGACGGGAATATGAATCGCCCGAGCTGGCCCAGATAACCCGCACCTGCCGTTTCAACGAATGAGAAGGCAGCATTTGGCCAGCGTGTGGCGCCATCCAGGGCTTCACGTATCGCAAAGCGACGTTGCCGGGCTTGCGCAGCCTTGATGGTTTGCGCGCTATTCGCTTCAGGCGCGTGCAGACTGTTCGGGGTTGGCTCGGATGGGGAAATGAACACATCTGTCATTTCCATCGATGGCGCCAGCAAGCCAGGTAACTGTGCCCGTCTGAGTGCGGTGCCCAGTGGCGTATAGGCAGCAGGCAAACCAAAGAATCCTGCGAATCCGAGGGTTTGTACACCTGGCCAGACCGACTCAAGGGATCTTCGCATCGGTTCGCTTCTGACATCAATGCAGAATACCGCCTGGAGCTCGATCGTTGCGCTGTGCGAGTCGTCCTGAATGTTGCTTGAAAGTCCTTCGAACAGATTGCGTTGATAACCGATGTCCAGGGCGTTTTGCCAGACTTGATCGACTAACAGAGTGTTTGCGGCCTGATCAAGAAGCTCGGGTGCACGCTGCCACTGGGTCTTCATGGCAATGAAGGCGCGCTGCGCGCTGACATTGCTTTTGCACTCCAGCAACAGGGCACCCCAGGCCAGCCGGATGGCCAGCAACTCTGCAAGATGTGCATCGGTCCGGTTCTCCAGACGCGCCTGCCATTCCAGATAAGCACACCAGGATGCCCACCCGTTGACCGTCAATAAAACTGCTTCCAGGTAGTCTGCCCAGGCACTTTCAGGTAGCCCGATGCGTTCAACCACCCAGGTGCGCGCCTCCTGCGGTGTTTCTGGCAGCAAATGCGTGACCTGTCCCAGACCGGGCAAGCCCATCAAAAGGCCGATTCCATGGTCTTGTTGCAGTGTCTTGCGCCAGAATGCATAGAGCCCGCCATCGCGCTGCGGTTGCCAGTGCGCCTGATGCTGGTCAAAATATGCGGCGCAGGTTTGACTGATCTGGTGTGTGATGGCTTGTCGCCAGGAAAGTCGAGTGTGGCGTTGGGGATCGTCATCAAGTATGTCCATCAGCAGCGGCAGCCTAGGCAGAGCCGCTGCCGATGTCAGTGCGTTGATGCAGTCCTGCTGTGTCAAAGGGTTCGCAGGGGCAGAGTCTTGAGGCTGCCTAATGGCCGTGAGCGCTTGTTGCAGGTCTGCCGCGCTGATTCGGCCTTGTTGCCAGGCCTGTTTTATGTAGGCGCGATCGGGAAATACTTTGATGTCGCCCAGAACGGCCATGCGCGCAGCCACCGTACCTACAGGTATTGCGATACGTTTGAAATGCGGGTTGACCGCGATCGCTTGATCGAGCGGCCAGGCTGGTGCGATCGCCTGACACGCTTGTTCGCAGGCTTGCTCAATGCGGTCACGCAGACTTTTGCTGACGGTAGTTGAGGACTTGGCGATGGTCTCGCGGCTGAGCAGTTCGCTGTCTTGAGTGCAGAATGTTGCTGTCGTTTCCACGGGGAACTCTCTAAAAGTCAGACTTCACAGGTTGTCCAGGGGGTTACTGTGTGTTTTGGGCAGGGCTTGCATCCGTTAGCCGGCGAGGTTGTGTCGTCGTCAGACACGCCCACTGGCCTGGCCAGACCTTGAGAGCAAGGCGGGTATACATTTCATCAACATAAAAGCCCGCATAACTCCAGCGCCGAAAGCTCTCGAGCAAACGCGGTTGCCATTGCACGATGACCAGGCATAGATACAGCAGAGTCAGTATGAACAGCGCAAACATGCCACCCGGATTATCTGGGCTGTCGGTCAGTCCCCATGGGAGATGGTGCGCGAAAGAGGCCAACATCGTTAGCAGCAGCATGAGGCTGGCGCCCGTCAGAACACTCCACTGCCTGATGGACACGCAGCCGACGGGGATCCAGAGCAGGGGTGACCAGGCCAAGGCCAGTACGGCACTCCACCACCAGGGCCAGCCGGGGTTCAGACCTGTTGCCTGCAAAGTTTGCAGCAGAACCACAACGATCATCAGAGATGCGATCGGTGCAAAGAGGAGGCTGGCTTTGCTCACGCCGGGGTCTGCACGCATCTGTTTGAGACGTGTCTCACCCACAATGCTCGATGCAGACAGAAACGCATGGGCCTTGTAGAGCGAGTGACCGATCAGGTGTAGTGCGGCCAGTGTATAGAGTCCTAAGCCGCACTCCAGAACCATAAAGCCCATCTGCGCCACCGTCGACCATGCCAGTCGAACCTTGATGCTGATGCGTGTCAGCATGACCATGCCAGCCAGGACGGCGGTTCCCAGACCGAAGATGATCAGGACCCAGCGAGCCAGAGGGGCCACTTCAAGCAAGGGGGCAAACCTGATCAGCACGAAGCCGCCAAGGTTGACAACACCCGCGTGCAGCAACGCCGAAACAGGTGTTGGGGCCTCCATCACCTGGGTCAGCCAGCCGTGCGCCGGCATCAGTGCAGTGCGCAGCAAGACCGCGATGACCAGGCAGGTGGCGCTGATTTGCAAGGGCAGAGTGACGTCTCCCCTTGCCAGATGGTCCCACAAGATATTCAATGAGCCACTGCCGGTTTCGTACCATGCAAGCGCTGCTGCGAAGATTAAAAACATATCGGCCGAGCGGTCTGCCATGGCTTTCTTGTGGGCCGCCAGACGTGCAAAGGGGCGGTCCGGGTAGAAACACAGTAGCCGCTGCAGCAACAGTCCGACAGCCGCCCATGCTGCGATCAGGATCAGCCAGTGGTTGGCAAGCAGCAGCAGGTGTACTGAGGCCAATACGCCCGCCAGTGCTGCAATGTAGCGGCGCTGATCGGTCTCTCCTTGCAAATATCTGGATGAGAAGGCACCGATGACGGCACCCAGTGTCTGCACCAGCAGGGCAATAGCAGCCGCAAGTGGCGTGATTGAAACAAATGCGCTCAATCCGGTGGCGGAGATAGTGGGTGGGTCCAGCGCCCATTGAAGAATGCTCGTCAGGATCGTGGATAGCCATGCCATGCCGGCCAGCAGGCCAAATCGGCGCCATGCAAGAGGGTCTGGGCATCGGGCAACTGCAATCCAGAGACAACACAAGGTCATTAACAACGTTGGAACCAGTGCGAGGTCTGGAAGCATGGAAGAGGCGGGTAGCATGACTGACTCAAAGAATTTGCGACAGGCGCTATGGTGAGCCGCTTCAAATGTTCTGTAAAATACATATATAAGAACTTTATGTTCTATTTTAAAGAACTATTAATAAAACAATTGCCGAGGCACAATCTGAAGGATGCAGATCGTTTGGGTCGCGGGGAATGTGCGGGTGTACTGCGGAATTTCTGGGTGGGTCTTAGGTATTCCCGCTCTGATCAGCAGAATCCAAAGGGCATCGCGGTAAGCTAATTATGAGGCAACCTTCTGCCGGGGGCTGAGAATCAGTCATGGATGTTCAACAGCTCAACTTCAATCATCTGTTCTATTTCTGGCAAGTCGCCAAGCGGAGTCATCTCACGCAGGCGGCACAGGAAATCCATATTTCACAGTCCGCGTTGTCATCCCAGATCAAGCAGCTCGAGCAACGGATCGGCGAGGAACTGTTTGATCGGCAAGGTAGACGTCTGACCCTTACGGCTTCAGGCCAGGTGGTGTTCTCCTATGCAGAGAATATTTTTGGACTGGGTCAGGAGATGTTGGGGCGCTTGCAGGGACGATCCGAGGGTTTGGTGAGAGTGCGTGTGGGTAGTGTGGCGACCATGTCGCGCAACTATCAAGAAAACCTTTTGCGCCCTTTGCTCAATGATGAGTCCGTGACGCTAACGCTGGAGTCAGGTCTGCTGGAGGGTCTGCTTGACCGATTGTCACGTCATCAGCTGGACCTTGTTTTAGCCAATGAGCCCGTTGCATCGGATCCGGGCAGACCTTTGCTTTGCCGGTTTCTGGGGCGTCAGTCGATCTCGGTGGTAGGGCCGATCAGTCGCTGGGGGGGCAAGGTCTTGCGCGTGCCGCAAGACCTTGATGGCGTTGACATCGCTGTGCCGGGTGTCAGACACGCAGTGCGCGCCCAGTTTGAAGCGGTCTGCATGGCAGCCGATGTCAAGCCACGTATTCGTGCGCAGGTCGATGACATGGCGATGCTCAGACTGATTGCCCGTGATAGTGGATGGCTGACGGTTCTACCGGAGGTGGTGGTGCAAGATGAACTGCAAGCGGGGGTGTTGCAGGTTGTCGGCCGATCAAGTGATCTTCAAGAGCATTTCTATGCAATCACCACGCCTCATCGCCATCCTATCGAGCCACTTGACCGGCTGCTCGCGAGTTCACCGTTGCAAAACGATCCTCAGGACTGAGCGTGTGCTGCGGGAGCAAACGCGTCGCCCGCCTGCCGGTTTCGCAAATAACTGACGGCAGACCGGTTTTGAGCGCCAGCAAGGGCAGGCTCGCTGTTATTCTCTCAGCAGATAAGCGTCATGGGGCTGCTACGTGGGCACGAAACTCTTGAGGCGATGGCTTCTTGTCATGCTGGTCTCTTTGCTCAATGTGGTCCCCGCATTTGGCAAAGATCACATTGTTGACAAGGGCTTCTATAGTGACCCGACGGGCCGCCTGGGGATTGTGCAGGTTCAGGATGAGCCTTTTAGGCCTGTTCAGGGGATGCTGAGCGAGGGATACACCAATTCCTCCCTCTGGTTGCGTTTGACAATCGAGCCGGCACTCAAACCCCTGTACCTGGTGATCCGGCCAAGCTTTCTCGACGAGCTCACGCTGTACTCACCGGCAGGTGATGGCACGAATGCCTGGATTGCTCAGTTTGCCGGCGACCAGCTGCCTGTGCCAGATAGCCCTTTGGTGCGCGACTCGCATCTCTTTGAAATCAATCCAAAGACGACGACGACTTACTACCTGAAGTTGAGAACCTCGAGTGCAGCCATGCTTGATGCACAGGCGCTGACGTTTTCTGAATGGTATACGAAGAGCCTGCACAATCAAGCTTACCAGACTCTTTTTATAGGCCTGATGCTGGCAATCTTGTTGTGGTCAACGATCGACTTCATCCTTCGCCGGGAAGCGCTGGTTGGCTGGTTCATGGCCGCTCAGGCTATGCAGATACTGTTCAGCCTGGCACTGATGGGATATCTGGTGGTGTTCCTTCCGAGGTGGACCAATACGGATATGCTGACTTCACTCATCATCCAGGGCACCGTCGTCGTGACTATGCTTTTTCATCGGATGCTGGTTCGGCCCTTCCGCCCGAGCCGGTGGGCGCTGATTTTGCTGGATCTGCTGATTGGCCTTGCGATTCTTGAGATCTTGCTGATCCTGTCAGGTTATCCACGCCACGGCTTGAAGCTGGGTACAGTCAATCTGATTATTTTCATCCCGACGCTGCTATGGCTTGGTTATTCAACAAAAACTGATGCTCTGCCTGGGCGGATCGCTCTTCGGATCGCCTACAACGCACTCGCGGTCGCACTGACAGTTGTGATCATGCCGCTGCTTGGTTTCAGCCATAGCATCGAGTTCTATCTCAATGCGTTGACGACACAAAGCCTGGTCAGTGCGTGCATCATGGGTATTTTTCTTTATAAACGGTCCAGTGCGATGGCGCAGCGATTGATCGCTGACAGAATCAAGCTTGAGCGTGTCGAGCAAGGTCTTAATGATCACAAGGGAAAGATTGAAGAGCAGAGGCGCTTCATGGATATGCTGTCTCATGAGCTCAAGACGCCAATCAGCGTGATACAGATTACGATCGACACGCTGACTTTGCCTGAAAGGCAGAGGCATCGGCTGGAGAAGGCACTCAGTACGATGTCCGAGGTCATCGATCGCTGCCGCTTGTCGAGCCAGATTGATGAGCAGCGTCTCAGCGTGGAAAAAATGCCCTTTGACTACGGCGAGCTGGTTGAGGAGGCTGCAGATGCGAGTCTGACGCCTGGACGGATTGATCTTTATGTCGAACCCATCATGATTGAGTCAGACCGTCAGTTGCTGACGGTGGTCTTGCACAATCTCATGGATAACGCGCTGAAGTACTCTCCCGCAGACAGTCAGGTGAAGGTCGAACTGGGAGCAGAAAAAGACCGGTTTGTGAAAGGCATAACACTGACGGTGACAAATCGTTATCTGGGAACTCAGCCCCCGGACAGTAATATTATTTTCGAAAAGTATGTCAGAGGACCCACCTCGACAGGGTTGTCAGGATCCGGACTTGGGTTGCACCTTTGCAAGCAGCTCGTGGAAATGCTGGGAGGCAGTCTGGTTTGCCAGGTGTTAGGGCCAGAAATTGTGTTTACGCTATGGTTTCCGGAAGCGGCAGAGCCGATCGGTCAAGATCGGTCTGCCGGACCCGCTTCTTCTGGAGTCTTATAGCGGCTGTATCCGAAAATCAGCTTTTATTATTGTCATTGCCAAACTCGTTCAGATCGAACAGGTGCCCGCCTCTGGAGCCTTTGGTGTAAAGGTAACCGCGGTTGTGGCGATTGGCAGGAAACACGTGTGCAACCCGTTCGACGACATCAACCCCGAGACTGGTCAGTGCATTGACTTTTCTGGGATTGTTCGTGAGCAGTCTGACCTGACTGACATTCATGAGCTTGAGCATCTGCAGAGCAACCTGGTAGTCGCGCTCGTCCTCGTCAAATCCGAGGTCAAGGTTGGCATCAACCGTGTCTCGACCAAGATCCTGCAATTGATAGGCACGCAGTTTATTGATCAGACCGATTCCGCGACCTTCCTGCGCGAGATAGAGAATGATCCCGCTACCCGCCGCGGCCATGAGGGCGATCGCACCACGCAACTGATGCCCGCAGTCACAGCGCAATGATCCCAGCAAGTCGCCGGTGTAGCATTCCGAGTGAATGCGGATGAGCACGGGGCTGTTGATATCGGGCTCACCGACAACGATGGCCAGATGCTCTGATCCACCATCTCTCGGGCGAAACGCAATAATCCGGGTGTTCTCTGAATCCTCCAGCGGCACCTTTGCCTGGGCAACGATTTGCAGAGCACCACTGGCTTGCTGTAACCCTTGCCAGATTTCTTCCGTGGAAATTTCCAGCACATCTTCGGCAGGGTCGGCACAGTCTGCTCTGGCGATCATTGCCGCTGGCAGCAATCCGGAATGCTTCATCATGGCAATGATGGTTTGCGGGAGCTTGCCGGCTGGCGAGAGGCTGACGCCTTCCAGAATCGTTTCTGACGGGGCGTTCAATGCGCTCTTGCTAACGGGGTCAGCAATATGCCCGATCGTCTCGCAACTCAGGGAAGCAAAGCCCTGCATGTTGTAAACGGTGGCATCTCTTGGGACATCGAAACCGAGCCGGTGGGCTCTCTGACCGGTGATGATGACGCTAGGTGCGCTGTCTGCTATCTTTATGAAAGTTTCCAGGCCTTCCTCTGTCAAGCTCTCTGCAGCGGTGAGCCAGACAGCCTCCAAGCCCGAACGAACGAGCACAATGCCTGATCG
>CAZBIN010000065.1:0-14035 GCA_964491995.1 uncultured Orrella sp. | reverse complement strand
GCAGAATGTATGCAGTTTTTGTGATTGACGAATCCGGCGCATCGTCGCCTGAGCCCCATCCAGAAACATATCAATCTTCTGTTCAATCGTACGATCCATATTTCTCGGAATCTGCATCCCGTACACCCATTTGCGCATACCAAGATAAAAGATGCTGGCATGCAGTCCCCATATCATCTCGATTTCGTCCTCATACTGTTGCGCGGTGGGCAGGGATAGGCCGTACTCATCGCGTAGCGCGCACAGAACCTGATCAAACACTTTCTCGCGCAGACGATCCAGATATTTCTGGTTGATGCCTTCCCTAGTCAGACCCGCAAGCACAAAGATTCTGATCCATTCACGCTTAAGAATTGTTTTTGAATATGATTTATAAAACATATACATACGATTGCGTAATGGCGACTCTCGGTCCCTCAGCATTTCCTCCCATTCGGGATTCCAGCGCGACAGGTAAACCTCTTCAAACACCCTGTTGACAAGCGCTTCCTTGTTGGGAAAGTACCGATACAACAAAGGCTGGGTAACGCCGATTTCCTTGACGAGATCACGAGTCCCCGCCGAGAACCCGTTGGTCGCAAAGTAGCGAATCGCCTTCTGGACAATCTGATCTTCTCTGTCCTCCGGAGACAGGCGTGGTGTCGATTGTTTCTTGCTGATTGCCGTTGCCATTTGTTTTGCTCTCGCCATTTCTTGAATCGCACTATTTTTACCTGGTCGCGTGTAGATCATGAACGCATCATCTTTTAAATTTTAATTAATTGATCACTTGACAACTTACATGAGCAACTTCAATAATTTGCCCATCCATGCTTCACAAACCAGTACAGCTCTAATACAACAAACCATAACAGCCAGCAAGTTGACTGGCACGAGGAGACGTTATGAGATCTTTGATTTGGGCACGGGCTTTGCCCTCTGCTGCACTCGCTTTGGCTCTGTTTTCAAGTCCAGCTGCCCACGCGCAAGCACAGGCACCCATCAAGATTGGACTGCCCGTTTCGCTGACTGGACCATACGGAGCCGAGGCTCAGGATCAGGTCAAGAACGCAGGTCTGGCGGCCAAAGAGTTCAACCAGGCAGGTGGTCTGAACGGTCGAATGGTTGAAATACTTCCTCGCGATGACCGCCTCAACCCTGCGGAAGCGGCGACTCGAACACTGGAATTGATCGAGAAAGACAAGGTTGATTTTATTGTTGGCGGTCTCTCTGCCTCCGCGCAACTGGCAATCAACAACGTCGCGAAAGAACGTAAGAAGATTTATGTCTCCATCAGCCAGTCGGACACCATCAATGAAGCCTCGGACATGTCTCCCTACACGTTTCATGAGGCATTGACCCCGCACATCACCACTCAGGCAGTCGGTAAGCATGCGTTCAAAAAAGGTGATCGCATCGCCTTCATAACGGCTGATTATGCGTTTGGACATGAAGCCACCAGAGGATTTACACGTGCTGCCAAAGCAGCTGGAGCTGAAGTCGTGGGCGAGATCAGGCATCCGCTTGGCGCCACAGACTATTCGACGTTTCTGCCACGCATACAGTCAATGCGGCCAACCGTGCTGGTGTTTAACAACTTCGGACGTGACAACCAAATTTCAATTCGTCAGGCCAGTGACTTTGGCATGAAAGACTCGATGAAATTTGTGACACCGGTTTTATCCTACGCATCGCGGCTGGCGGGCGGACATGAGGTGTACAAAGACGTCATTGGCGGCACCTCCTACTACTGGGGGATTGAAGATACGGTGCCAAGCGCCAAGGCGCTGAACGACAGGTACCGCGCGGAGTTTGGCTCGGGCTACCCCTCAGACTACGGTTCGATGGCGTACTCGGCAGTCAAGTCATTGCTTGAAGCGGTGAAGATCGCCGGATCCACCGATCCCGAGAAAGTCATACCTGCACTCGAGAACCTCAAGTACGACACATACAAAGGCCCTCAACACTATCGCAAGTGTGATCATCAATCAGTTCAGTCAATTCTGATTATCACATCCAAAGAAAAAGGCAAGAACGCTTCAGATGTCTTCGAGGTCCTTGAGACTGTGCCCGGAGATGAAAGCATGCTTAGAACTTGCGCTGAACTCGGCCACAAGAGCTGACGGCATAACACAGCAGATAGCGGCAGGCCTTGCGTCTGCCGCTGCATATTGTGCAGCACTGACCGGATAACCTGATCGTCCGGATTCGTTCACAACGCGACACATCTTTCACGGCAGACCGTTTATGCATGGGTTAACGCTTGACCTGATCGCTCTACAACTATTCACCGGCCTTGCGTTGGGCGCAATATATGTATTGCTCGCGGTTGGGCTGTCACTGATATTCGGAATGCTGACTGTCGTTAATTTTGCGCACGGCGCATTCTTCATGGTCGGTGCCTACGCAGGATTCAGCATCTATCAGTTCATTCCGAATTTCTGGGTATGCCTGATTCTCGTACCCATTACCGTTGGGCTCATCGGCATGGTGGTTGAGAAGTACCTGGTTCGACCACTCTACGGTCGCGGAATCGATTACCCACTCTTGCTGACATTCGGTGTGGCCTACATCATGGTCGAACTTGTACGGATGGTATACGGCAAGCAAGGGCTGCCATTTAGCACCCCACGTGTGCTGCGTGGAGCGACAGACATTCTGGTCGGCCACTTCCCGACGTACCGGCTGTTCGTGATCGCAGTCTGTATCGTGGTTTTGCTGGCACTCTGGTTTTTTATCGAAAAAACCTCTCTAGGGCTAAAGATCCGGGCAGGTGCCCGAGACCCGCAGATTGTCCGGATCCTTGGCATAGACATCACCAGGATTTGGCTGCTGGTATTTGGATTAGGTACTGGTATTGCGGGCCTGGCGGGCTTCCTGTCTGCGCCACTGCAAGGACTGACCCCTGAAATGGGCGGGGCCATCCTCTCTGCAGCTTTTGTGGTGACAGTCGTAGGGGGCATGGGCTCACTGGTCGGTGCTGTATTGGCAGGGCTGCTGGTTGGTGTGGTTGAAAGCATGACCGCACTGTTCATGCCCGAGGCGGCCAAGGTCTCGATGTTTGTGATCATGGCGTTAGTCTTACTGCTCAAACCAAACGGATTCTTTGGTCGATCCGGACTTTTAAGCTGACAAGATGACACCACCTAACAATTCTGTCATATCTGCCAGCGCAACAGCGCCTGGCTTCACGCTGATCAAGGATCACAGGGTGGCTGCGACGACGCTGCTACTGCTGGTTTTTCCCCTTATCATGCCTAACTACTCTGTTGCGATCAACATTCTGATATACGGACTGTTCGCCCTTGGGTTCAACATTCTGTTCGGCTACATGGGGATGCTGTCTTTCGGTCACGCGGCGTTCCTCGGCACAGGCGCTTACGGAGCGGGCATCCTGATCTCCCAGTTTGGAGCACCATGGTGGCTTGGCATTACTGCTGGAGTGGTCGTCACGACTGTTGCGGCTTGGGCAATGGGTGTGCTTGCCATCCGCACCCGAGGCATTTATTTTGCAATGGTGACTCTGGCCCTTTCGCAATGCGCGTATTTCATCATCTATCAATTCCCGCTTTCCGGTGGCGAAAATGGTTTGCGCGGTGTGAACGTGAACACAGTGCATCTGCCTGGATTGACACTGGACTTGCTGAACCCTCTAGTGAAGTACTACTTCTTTCTGGGATTCATTGTCATTTCGATCTGGATACTTTCAAGAATTCTCAACTCCCCTTTTGGTGCTGTCATACAGGCCGTGCGAGAAAACGAGTCGCGCGCGCGCGCCTGTGGCTACGACATCGAGAAAACCAAACTCATCACCTTCATCATATCTGGCACATTCTGCGGTCTGGCGGGCACACTGAGTGCGATTCACCTGTCAAGCGTAGCGATTGAAACCTTGCACTACCAGACCTCCGGCATGGTCGTGATGATCTGCCTGCTCGGTGGTATGGGCACTTTTTTCGGGCCTTTCATTGGCGCTGCACTGTTCTTGCTGATTCAGGACCGGTTCTCTCTCTGGACAGAGAACTGGCAACTTTATGTCGGGATCATCTTTGTCATTCTTGTTCTTTACTTCCCGAAGGGAGTATGGGGCACGATCCTGGAGAAACTCAATGTCAGATGATGTGGTCTTGCGAACTCGGCATGTCAGCAAGAAATTTGGGAGATTTCTTGCCCTCAACGACGTAACCATTGATTTCAGGAAAGGCAATCTGACGTCCATCATTGGGCCCAATGGCGCTGGCAAAAGCACTTTCTTCAACGTGTTGACGGGTGGATTAAAGCCGACTTCGGGTGAAGTTTATTTTGAGGGTAGGAATATCACGGGGTTGCCGCAGCACGAGTTTGCACGCATGGGAATTGCCAAGTCATTTCAGATCACCACCATCTTCCCGAGCTTTACTGTTCTTGAAAACGTGCGTATCGCCCTGCAGTCTGGCGTCTCCCGATACGACTTCTTTAGCAGGAAGGAGACACTGTATCTAGAAGACCGAGCGATGGGTCTTCTGGATACAGTAGGTTTACGTGCACATGCCATGCGTCTTGCAAGCGAGATGGCACATGGTCAACAGCGCGCGCTCGAACTGGCAATTGCCCTGGCACTCACCCCCAAACTGCTTTTACTGGATGAACCTACAGCAGGAATGAGTCCGGAAGAAACTCGAACCATGATGGATCTCATTGTGGAACTGGCTCAACAACGCACAGTGGTTCTGGTTGAACACAAGATGAAAATGGTGATGAGTATTAGCGACCGGATTGTGGTTCTGCACCACGGTGAACTACTCGCGGAAGGGTCTGCTGATGACATTCGTCACAACGACGAGGTCAAACGCGTCTACCTGGGTCATTGAGCGCGCGCTCAAACTACCACACAAAAATAAAGAAGCCTCAGTGATAGGAAACCTATGTTAAACGTCAAGAACCTCAATGCATGGTACGGCTCAAGCCATATCCTTCAGGATGTCAGTTTTGAAGTTCAGCAGGGGGAAACGGTTGCTATTCTCGGGCGCAACGGTGCTGGCAAGACCACCACACTCAAAAGCATCATGGGAATCCTTGGCAGAACAACGGGAGAGATCTCCTTCAAAGGTGTCAGTTTGCTTTCACTACCCGCTCACAAGCGGTTCGAGATTGGCGTATGTCCCTGAAGAACGTCGCATCGTACCGGGACTAACCGTTCTCGAGAACATCCGACTGGGCTTACTTGCCTCACCGCTGCACAAACGGGAAGCAGAGGTCATTGAGCAGATTGCCGAAACATTCCCTCGATTGAAAGAGCGACTCCATCAAGAAGCAACCACGATGTCCGGAGGCGAACAGCAGATGCTGGCTATCGCCCGTGCTCTGGCTGCCGATCCTGACATGATTCTGCTTGACGAGCCATCCGAAGGCATTATGCCGATTCTGGTTCAGGAAATGTTTGACTTGTTTCAGAGTCTCCAAAAGGCTGGTAAAACTATCGTACTTGTCGAGCAAAATGTGGAGCTGGCGCTTAAATTCTCTAACCGGGCATACATCCTGGATCAGGGAACCGTCGTTCATACCGACAAATCAGCCAGCCTCCTCGCAGACCCGGAAATCCAGGAGCGCTACTGCTCCGTCTGACTGTTGCAGCAAACAGAAAGTCTCTGCAGAACTGATTTCCCATTTGAGAACGGGAGAGAAGTCATGCGACCGGCTGCAAGGCACATCATCACGCATAAGGCCACCGAGCAGCAGGCACTCAAAGGATTGATACCAGGGGATCTGCGTTGTCCTCCGCTTGATTTTCTTTCACCCCACCTCTGGACATCAATACTGGAACAGGAGCACCCTGAGCGTCATTGAGATCGAATGGCCATCATCGCAATAAAACACTGGTGAAATCTGGTCCTGGGCAGGCATACTAGGCCTGCGTCACTCCTTTAACGACTTGGCTGTCAAGGTTCCATGAGCAAACCGCCCATTAACGCTTCACTCAAACATCAAGCTGGTCTTTGGGGTCTTCTGTTTGCCGGCTTGGGCGGCATGATTGGATCGGGATGGTTGTTCGGCCCGCTGGAAACAGCAACGCAAGCGGGACCCTTGAGTCTGGTGTCCTGGCTTATCGGCGGGGTGGTGGTGCTATTGATCGCTCTGGTTTTTGCGGAGCTCTCCACCCTGTTTCCTTTATCTGGTGCGCTGGTGCACATGAGTGATGTCAGTCACGGTCCTCTGGTCGGATTCGTCTGGGGCTGGATCCTGATCCTGGCATATATTGCCATCGCACCGATTGAGGCCATGGCGATTGTCAGTTATGCGAGCGCCTACATTCCTGAATTGACCAGCCCGGCGGATGGCGTGTTGACGGCCAAAGGGTTCGTTGTGTCAGCACTCGTGCTAGCCCTCATGGTGGGACTCAATTTCTTGATGATTCGCACGGTTCTGGCAGTCAATTCCTGGATTACCGTCTGGAAAATTTTTGTGCCGATTGCTACCGCCATCGTGCTGATAAGTTACTCCTGGCATCCAGAGAATTTCTTTACACACCCGCCCACCAGCGGTACCGAGGGCATCTTTACTGCGATTTCAACCGGCGGTGTGTTTTTCAGCCTGTTTGGTTTCCGACAGGCCCTGGACCTCGCGGGCGAGAGCAACAATCCACAACGCGATGTACCGATTGCCATTATTGGTACGGTGTTGATCGGAACCATGATTTATTTGCTGCTTCAGTTTGGATTCATCGCGGCCATCGACCCTGACATGATTGCCCAGCACGGTTGGGCCAGTTTGCACTTCAAGGGCATCGCGGGTCCGCTGGCAGCGCTCGCGGCAATGATCGGTGCATCGTGGTGGGCCACGGTTTTATATGCTGATGCGATCGTTTCGCCGGGCGCTTGTGGATTTGTGTACACCACCACGACCTCGCGCATCGTCATGGCCAGTGCGCAGAATCACAGTCTGCCCGCATTTTTTGCAAAAGTGAATTCCCGGGGCGTGCCTTGGGCAGCGTTGATGCTGACCTATGTTGCGGGGCTTTTGTTGTTCCTGCCCTTTCCCTCCTGGCAGAAGATGGTGGGTTATATCTCGTCAATTACTGTACTGTCTTACGGCATAGGACCCATTCTTCTCATTTGTCTGCGCCAGGCACTGCCCGATGTGCCGCGACCTTTCAAGCTTTGGGGCGCACGGGGACTGGTTCCGCTGGCATTTATCTGTGCCAACTGGGTGATGCTGTGGGCTGGACTGGCCACACTGCAATTCATCTTCGGCCTGGTGGTGCTGATTGTTGTCATACACATCATCCACTTCGCCTGGCGAAAGCAGCCATGGTCAAGCCTGGCAGCAGGCAATGCGTGGTGGCTTGTGCCTTACCTCGGCGGAATGTGGCTGTTGGCATGGGCCGCACCCGATGCGCTTGGTGGGCATGCGCACCTGAGCTTTGTTTCCATGATGGTACTGTCGGCGATTTTCAGTCTGGGGATTTTCTATCTCGCGGTCTATCTGGCGCATCCGGCAGAGCGCATGCGCGCCGCCTTCAAGGAGAAGGACGCCATGCTGTGCTGAAAGGCTCAGGATGACCGTTTGGCTACACGTATTTCAACCGTTCCTTGGTCTGAGTCAGATCGCGAAGTCCCTCCCCGTCCTGAGCGTTGGGGATTTTCCTACGCAAGATCAAACGTAAACACCAATCGACTGTTCTGAGAACTAGCCCGACACAAATGGGTCCATGCGGGCACGCTTAAACGCGGGTCGTGCCTGGATCGCTTCCCACCAGGCGGCAACGTTGGGATGCGTCGAGCGCGTCAGCGAGTCGGGCGCAATCTCCTCATGGATACGTACGATAAACGGCACAACGGCAATGTCTGCAAGTGAATACTGTCGGCCGACAAGCCAGCCCCCTGCCATCATCTCCTCCATTTTACCAACCATCGCCTGCAGGTTCATCCTCGCTTGATCCAGTTCTTCCTCTGTATAAGGCTTGCGAGCCACACGAAGCCAGGCCTCGCGCCGTTCCTGACTCGGCACCCTGGCAATCATCTGCTGAAGTTCATCATCACTCATCGCTGCCGCCTTTTTTTGAAGCCGATGACGCCAGTTGAAGCGGATCAGGTTGCCAATCAGACTATCAACATAACGCACCCAGTTGCGCATCAACGCCCGATCATAGGCATCCAGAGGTCGCAGGGGTGGCTCTGGAAAAACATCGTCCAGATATTCACAAATCGTGGAACTCTCATGCACGACTTGACCATTATGGACAATGGCTGGCACCACCCCGTTGGGATTGATCCTGAGATACTCAGGGCTGTGTTGTTGCTGAGTCGCCAAATCGATCTCGTGCGATACATACGTCAGACCCTTTTCTTCGAGGAAAAGTCGCACGCGCCGGGAGGCGCTTGATGTCCAGCCGTGATAAAGCAAAATCGTCATAACCCTCCCCCCCGTCCTGACTGACTCAAGGCACTGATCCTGCGAGTTTGAGCGCCTGAACCAAACCCAGACTGCGCCATGTCGGCTACTGAAAGCGCTGTAACTGCCCTGCCATCCCCTCACCTGCGTGATCAAGGAATCAGCACCACCGGTGCAGTCAGCTGTCGCGTCTCGAGTTGACGATGTGCCTGGGCAGCGTGTGCCAGCGGGAGACGCGCACCGATTGGTGTTTTGATCGTACCCGCCGCAACCGCTTCAAAAAACGCCGCGCTGGCATGAGCAAGCTCAACCGGGTCACTGATCCAGCTACGCAGCGTCGGGCGAGTCACGATGATCGACTTCGAGTGCAGAAGCTGGAGATCAAATTCCCCCACGTTACCTGAGGCCGTACCGTAACTGATGACCATACCGCGTGGTTTGATGCAGTCGAGCGAGCGCCGAAACGTGGTCTTGCCGACCCCATCGTAAATCACATCGGCACCACGACCTTCGGTGAGCTCCAGGACGCGATCCGCAAAATCTTCTTCGGTATAACGAATCACATCACGATAGCCATGTGCCAGTGCCACCGCGGCCTTCGCCTGTGAGCTCACTGTGCCGATCATTCGTGCCCCTAGTGCGGCTCCCCATTGTCCGAGCAGCAACCCCATACCGCCAGCGGCCGCATGAACCAGGGCAACAGTCCCTTGCCCGACTGGATACAGACGCCGCAACAGATACTCGGCAGTCAGCCCACGCAGTAGATATCCACCGACTGCATCGTCTGACACCCCTTCCGGTATACGTATCACCCGATCGGCGGCAACACAGGTATAGGTTGCATAGCTATCGGGTGCCAAGTATCCGACCCGATCACCCATCGACAAGCCATGCACGCCCGTCCCAAGTGATTCGATAACGCCGGCGGCCGTTCGCCCCAGCGTAATGGGGAATGTTCTGGCCGAGTGAGGTCCGCCGTGATCGCCTTCCCGTTCATAGATATCAGCGTAGTTCACACCGATGACGGTGTTGCGAACCAACACCTGTCCTGCCCCTGGCGCATCTAATGACACCGTTTCCAGCTTTAACTGCTCCGCGCTGCCATGTTGATGGATACGTACTGCCTGTGCCTGAACCATGCTTGATTTACCTTAAGACTGAACTGTTGAACGATGAAAGATTTGGCGCTATCCGGCTCGAACGACCCATCCTGAAATCGCAGATCACTGCCAAGTCGCACGCCCGGACCGATGGTGTCGACGTGGTGCCCGTCATGCATTCTCCGCTGAACCCAGCAAGGCAATCATGGCTTGCCCACCTCGACTGATGTGAGTTCTCATGCAGGACTGAGCAAGCGACACATCGCCGTTTGCAATCGCCTGCACGATCTGGCCGTGCTCCTGATTCGAGACAATGAGTCGCCCCGGCATTTCGAAACTCCGATAGCGGTAAGCCAGCAGCAAACTGCGCGCACTCTGAATGTACTGTGCGAGTACAGGATTGGCGCCGGCGTCGTGGATCGCGCTGTGAAACCGGGCATTAGCCTGACGGTAGGCATCAATGTCGCCCTGAGCCGCAGCCTGCCCACATTGCTCAAGCGCCTGATACATCTGCTCAAGGTGAAGGGGCGAAGCCCGGGTGGCTGCCAGTCCGGCAACCAGTGCCTCGAGTTCACAAATAGCCTCAAGCGCACAGACAAGCTCCGGTATGCTTGCCTTTCGAACATAAATTCCGGATCTTGGTGCGATGGTGACCAGCCCGCACGCCGAGAGCGTGATTAACGCCTCACGCACAGGTGTACGCGAGGCATTAAAAGACGCCGCCACTGCCTTCTCGTCAATCGCACTGCCAGGCACACGGATTCCGGCCAGAATCTCCGATTCGATCTGTTCCCGGATCCGCTGCTGCAGGCTGGCATGTCCGACCTGTCTCGGCGCTTGGCGTTGTGCTCTCACCATGTCGGTTTGACCTCGCGTCTAGTCAATGCCTAATTCGGCTTGGCACCTGTGCTCTCAAGACGCTCAAGCGCAAATGCACCGTTCTGTCTGGCCCATTGCTCGAACACCTCAGGCGATGCCATCGGAGCTGCGTCATTGCCCGCCTTGACCATGCGCTCCTGGATTCCCGGTTCGTTCAGAATCTCCATCGAAGCCTTGGCCACTTTATCGCGAATTTCCACCGGTAGCCCGGCCGGACCAAACAAGCCAAACCAGAAAGTGAACTCAAAACCTGGCAAGCCCTGCTCGGCAATCGTTGGCACACCCGGCGCAATCTTGGACGGCTGCGCGGAAGATACCCCCAGCATTTTGACTTTACCGCCCAAGCCTAAGGGCAATACCGATGCGGCGGTCCCAAACGAAAAGTCCACATCACCCGCTGCGACTGCCAGCAACGCCGGGTTGCCGCCCTTGTAAGGCACGTGAGTAAACCGAGTGCCAATCGCATTCTCCAGAATCAACGCGGCTGTCTGGGGAGAGCCACCAATGCCGGATGAGGAGTAGAACATCTTGCCGGGATTCGCCCGCGCCTTATCAAAAAACTCCTTGAATGTATTGACATCACTTCCTGGGCCAACCGCCAGAATCAGCGGCGACATTGACAGTCGCATGATGGGCGTGAAGTCATCCGGGGTGTATGACACGTTGTAGACATACTTGTCGATGCCATACAGCGTTCCACTGGCCATGCCCAGCGTGTAACCGTCGGGCTCAGCCTTGGCAATCGCCGCTGAAGCAATCGTGCTTCCGGCACCAGGGCGGTTCTCGACCATCACGGGCTGCCCCAGCTTGTCAGCGAGCGCTGCACTATAGATGCGCGCTACAGCATCTGCGGCCCCGCCCGGACTGTAACCAATGATCAGTTTAATGGGACGCTGTGGATAACTGGTAGCCGTCGCCACACTGGAAAACACCAGACCTGCGGCCAGGATGGCCATAAAACGTTTTTTCATGAAGATCTCCTCGCTTGAGTGAGTTGCTTGTATGAAACAGGGCAATCTGCCAAGACTGACTGCCACGGTTTACACAGCAACATTCTGATATATCAACTGTACATATTCATATATTGGGTCACACAAAGCATCTGATGTCAAGAAACACAGGCGTGCCCGAACTCCGACAACAGTTGCGAACCAGAGCCATCGTGAAGCCTCGAAATGTTGTTGCGCAGGTACGTGTTGTTGCACAGGTACGCAGGGACAGAAACCAGATGAAAGACGCTGTAGTCCTCTGAAAAGTAAAGGATGACCACGCCGTATACGGCGCTGCCAGGCGACACCAAAGAAATCGATCGAGCGCTCACCCGCCCTCACCGAACATGTCGTGCGCCAGTCCTGCTGGCATGGATTTGTCAATGAAGGTGTGATGCTTTTATAAGAAACGGCGAATCAATCAGACTGCCAGTCATGTATGACTGCACCACGAAGCAAGTTGGAAACTGACCAAATTTCTCTCAAGGATATGGAAAGTAACGCCGAGAGCGGTCGAGGAATAGGCTCGTGTCGTCAGCCCAACCAAACTCGAACGTATGCGAGATGGCCGGATAATTCACTGGGTTTATATTTAGATTTTCTCTTCGGTACTCTGGTATAGACACCACATGGCATTTGTACTCTCACCGACTGTGGTTCCGATGTGGCTCGGGGTTCCATACTGTCTGACCATGGCACCTCTTTTTGTCATGTGTGACATGGCGTCTCACTCGCAAAGCTCTTTCATCGACCGAACGCCGTAAAAGTAGTACGTATACTGCCACCCCTGCATCGTTGCAAGATTTGTCATGCTTATATAACAAATGACTTGCACGCTGGACATTCCGAACTCTAGACTATCGTAGAAATTTTCAAGGAAAGATACGTTTCGATCTGCCCTGCACCCAGCACATATGCCGGAAATTATTCAAATTTTTCAGCCACATGAAAAAACACTGTCACGAGCGACCGATGTTCAGAATACCTCTCGTCGAAGCGACTCTGGTGACATTCATGGGCGCATAGTTGAGAACATCGCTGCGCAAATAAATGTTTGCTGTTTTAAAACCCTTTTAATTTTTGGAGCATTGAGTCATGCATGACCGTGAATACGGTTCCCGCGCAATCATCGGGGTCGCTGTCCCTCAAGCCAACCCGACCGTTGAACCAGAAATGACTGCACTTCTACCCTCCGGTGTCAATCTGGTAACGACCCGGCTGACAAGTCTGTGCCCCAGCCCGAAAGATCGCCTGTACGAGTACGAGTCGGACTTTTACAAAGCACAGGAGGCGTTCGATACACTGAAGCCGGACGCACTGGGTTTCGCATGTACTGGCGCTTCGTACCTGGTAGGATCACAGGAAGAAGATCAGAAAACGGCTGATATTTCTAAAAAACTGGGATATCCAGTCATCACGGCTGCACAAGCAATTCGGGAAGCTCTCAGACGTCTCAAGGCGAAACGTATCGCACTTTTATCTCCTTACCCTGACTGGCTGACTGATGCGGGTCTCGCTTACTGGGGTAATCAAGGATTTGAAGTTGTACAAACAGAGTTGATTTCTTTACCTAGCAGTGACACCCGCGGTGTCTATGCGATTAGAAATGCTGCCGTTCTGGAGACCGGAAAAAAGTTTCTCGGATCGAGTGCGGACGTACTCCTGATGTCTGGGACTGGCATGCCGACTCTGCGAGCCATACAGCCACTGCAACAAGAACTGGGAATTCCAGTCATCAGCTCGAACTACTGCCTTGCATGGGCGATGTTTGATGCTATCGGCATTTTGCCTTCCAGGCATGATGAAGCATCGCTGCTTTCCGGATACGAAGACAAACTATCAGATCTATGACCTGATCTATTCGAAAGACATAGTCACAATTCGAATGTCGTTCAATGCTTCGAAAATTGTGCCTTTGAGTATCGAAAAAAACAGCTGGTCTGAATTTATTCAACCAGCTGTTTTTGAAAAACCCGCAGCGTCTATCTGTCAGAACTCAATAAGGGCCCGGGATTCCGAGCTCTGTTGCGACCTCGTGCCACGTCCTGGAGGCATCAATCATCGTGGGGCCGCCACGATGCAAGAGGACATAAGACAAACCTTCGGCAATCTGTTCGCGCGTGGCTCCAGACTCGAACGCGCGAATGAGATGAATGCGCATTCCTTCTGCACTGCGTCTTGATGCCTGACAGACAACGCCGGCCACTTCGGCGATAGCTTTCGGAAGGCTTCCTCGCGCAGCATCAAACGCTGCACCGTAGCGCTTCATCGCCGCTTCCTGAGAAACCCACTTACCAAAGGAGGAATGTGCCAGGTTAATCGTGTCAAATGCCTCACAGGCGCCGCCAATCGCAACAGAGTCCGTGATCTCTTCATTTGTCATTCCGGCTGTCACGCCACGGTCAAAATGAAATGAAGCGTATTTCTCCCGAGTAATTGCAATCAGCGCAATCCAGACGATCTCACGCTCTTTTAAAGTCAGAACCCGCTCATTCAGTGTGAGCTTTGTGTACAAATTGTCATAAGTCTCCAAAATCTCTGGATCAGACTCGGCTAACAGGCGGTGATAAGGAAGGAGATAACCCCGTTTGGCAAACATTACATCCAGCAGCTTCTTGGCGGCCAACTGTTTATCATTACTCATTATTAAAAAATCCCTAGAAAATACATTTTTACCCGGGTATTAGCCTAACTATGGCCAGAAGGCCCATATTCGCG
>CAZBIN010000064.1:0-14134 GCA_964491995.1 uncultured Orrella sp. | reverse complement strand
TGTTGCAACCGTCCACATCAGGATCAGGTAGACAAAGGCGACAAGATAAGCCCCCAGAATACTGGGAAGATCGAAAGACCGGACAGATGGCAGGATGCTTCGCAAAGGCTTGCACAACCACTCCGTGACCCTGAAGATGAGTTGCGAGAATGGATTGAAGGGATGGAACCTGATCGCATGCAGCCATGCCCGTGCCAGGAAAGCTGCGCCCATGATGGTGAAGCTGATTTCAATCAAAAACTGCAGAATCTCGCCTGACATATCTTCAATGCGCTCAGTTGTCTATGCAATGGCATTGATTGTCTCATGATCGCAGCGACTTGTGCACCATAGGACACCATGCCGTACCTTGTGGGGTGCGGCATGGTCACAGATCAAGCAATCAAGGACGACTGCCCGTCGGAAAAGGCCAGGCGGCGACGGGGTTGACTTCCGTTTTGGCAGTTTTTGCGGCCGTTTTTGATGTTTTCTTGGCGGCGGGCTTTCTGACAGCGGCTTTCTTCGCCGTCTTTTTGACAGCGACTGTCTTCGTGGCAGGCTTTGTCGCAGGCTTCTTGACCTCGGCGGTCTTTGCCGGCGCTTTCTTGGCAACAACTTTCTTGGCAACAGCCTTGGTCGCTACTGGCTTGGCTGCTGGAGCAGCCTTAGCGGCGACCTTCTTCGCGACAGCCTTGGTCGCGGCTTTTGTGGCGACTTTGGTTGCTGCCTTCTTGACAACAACTTTGGTTGCCGGCTTGGTCACAGCTTTCTTTGCTGCGGGAGCGGTTTTGGAAGCCACTTTCTTGGCAGCGGGGGCCGGTTTTGTGACGGCTTTCTTCACCGCACTCTTGACGGCAGGTTTTGGTGCAGCTTGGGTCGCCGCTTTCTTGGCCGCGACCTTCTTTACGGCTTTCTTGGCTGTTGCCATGGTCATACTCCTTTTATGCTCAGGGGCTTAAAAACACGAGATTGCACGTTGACCGACTCGTGATGACCGTCGGCTCCAGCATGCGTGCAGTTCGCCTTCTCAACGGAATCCGGAATTGATGCCGAAATTCAATGGATCAGGTAAACCAGGGTACAACGTTCACGAGACCCACCAATGAAGCAGGTTTCGCAACTACTGCAAAGCGGACGAATCCGCTTTCAATTCTTCGTGTCGAGAAGCCCCCTTTCGGAGGTCACTCCCAGTTCAGCGCGCCACCAGTCTGGTATTCGATAACACGCGTCTCGAAGAAATTCCGTTCCTTCTTCAAATCGATCATTTCCGCCATCCAGGGGAAAGGATTTTCTTCCTGACCGAACAGTGGCTCTATGCCAATTTGCTGACAACGTCTGTTAGCGATGAACCGAAGATAGGATTTAAACATCGGTGCGTTCAAACCCAGCACGCCTCGCGGCATCGTGTCTTCTGCGTAAGCGTACTCCAGCTCGACAGCCTTGCGAAACAGGTCACGAATCTCTTCCCTGAACTCGGGCGTCCAGAGGTGCGGATTCTCGAGTTTGATGGAGTTGATCAGATCAATGCCGAAATTGCAGTGCATGGACTCATCGCGCAGGATATACATGTATTGCTCTGCAGCGCCAGTCATCTTGTTCTGGCGACCCAGTGCAAGGATCTGCGTGAACCCGACGTAGAAAAACAGTCCTTCCATCAGGCATGCGAATACGATCAACGACTTGAGCAGCGTCTGATCATTCTCAGGAGTGCCCGTCTTGAAGTTCGGGTCTGCAATGGCATCAATAAACGGGATCAGAAAGTCGTCTTTGGCCTTGATTGACGGCACTTCGTTGTACGCGTTGAAAATCTCCGACTCATCAAGGTCAAGGCTTTCAACAATGTATTGATAAGCGTGAGTATGGATGGCCTCTTCGAATGCCTGGCGCAACAGAAACTGTCGGCATTCAGGCGCCGTGATGTGACGATAAGTCCCCAGCACGATGTTGTTGGCGGCCAGCGAATCAGCGGTAACAAAGAAGCCCAGATTGCGCTTGATGATTCTGCGCTCGTCTTCGCTCAGCCCGTTCGGATTCTTCCATAGCGCAATGTCTCGCGCCATGTTGATCTCCTGCGGCATCCAGTGATTGGCGCAGGTGGCAAGGTACTTCTCCCATGCCCATTTGTACTTGAACGGCACAAGCTGGTTGACATCGGTTTGACCATTGATGATCCGCTTGTCAGCCACATTGACCCGTGTGACCTGCGCTTGCGCAGAAACCGGAGTCTCTTTCAGTCCTGGCGTTGGAAGCGCGCTGTCGCCGAACACGCCTGTCGCAGCTCTCACACCCTGATCCAGTGGCGATCCGGCCGGTGGACGTTTCGGGATGGTCTGTGGTGTTGATGGTTGAATTTCGTCGTCCCAGTTCAGCATGATATTCCTCTTGTGTCTCTCTCAGGCGGTCTTATTGGCAGGCTTCGCACTCTTCAAAACCAGGGTCTCCTGGTCTCATTGTGCAGGCTGCACCAACGATTTCTGCCTGAGGCATGGAGGAAGCACTCGGTGACGCTAACGTGCCTTTCGCACCCCCTGAACTGCTGACGGCATTGAGTTCTCCGCCCTGGCCGGTCGACTTTTCGGCGCTGGTCGCGCCCAGTGTCCGCAGGTAGTAGGTGGTTTTCAGGCCACGCAGCCATGCCAGCTTGTATGTTTCATCGAGCATCTTGCCCGACGCTCCAGCCATATAGATGTTGAGCGACTGTGCCTGATCAATCCACTTCTGACGTCTCGCCGCGCACTCGACAATCCACTGTGGTTCCACTTCAAACGCGGTTGCGTAGAGCGCACGAAGCTCTGCCGGAATGCGATCAATGCGCGAGAGACTGCCATCAAAGTATTTGAGATCGGCCACCATGACCTCATCCCAAAGACCAAGTTTTTTGAGATCACGTACCAGATTCTGGTTAACGATCGTGAACTCGCCCGAGAGGTTGGATTTGACGTACAAGTTTTGATAGGTTGGTTCGATGCACGCAGATACACCGATGATATTGGAAATAGTTGCTGTTGGGGCAATCGCGATGCAATTTGAATTGCGCATACCTTGACGCTTGATGCGCTCGCGCAACGAATCCCAGTCCATGGTGCTCGAGTCGTCGAGTTCGACAAACCCGCCACGCTGCTCGCGCAACAGGTCGATAGAGTCTTTTGGCAGAATTCCCTTGGACCACAAAGAGCCTTCGTATGACGCGTACGTACCACGCTCCTGCGCAAGATCGCTTGATGCGCTGTAGGCGTAATAACAAACGGCTTCCATGGAAGTGTCTGCAAACTTGATCGCTTGTTCGGAAGCGTATGGCACTCGCATCACATGCAGGCAATCCTGGAAACCCATGATGCCCATGCCGACCGGGCGGTGACGCAGGTTTGAGTTGCGTGCCTTGGCGACGGCGTAGTAGTTGATGTCGATCACGTTGTCCAGCATGCGCATGGCAGTTTTTACCGTGCGCTGCAGCTTGTCATGATCAAGCGTATACGACCCATCGGCCTCTTGCTTCAGGTGGGCGACCAGATTGACTGAGCCCAGGTTGCAGACAGCGATCTCTGATTCGTTGGTGTTCAGCGTGATCTCGGTGCACAGATTGGAGCTGTGAACCATGCCGACGTGTTGCTGCGGTGAACGGATGTTGCAAGGGTCTTTGAAAGTGATCCAGGGGTGGCCGGTTTCAAACAGCATCGAGAGCATCCGGCGCCACAGCGACAGGGCCGGAATCTTCTTGAAAAGGGTCAGCTCCCCACGTGCAGCTTTCTCTTCATAGCCCAGGTATGCCTTCTCGAACTCCTTGCCAACCTTGTCATGCAGGTCAGGGCAGTCAGATGGCGAGAACAGGGTCCAGTCGCCCGCTTCCATGACACGCTTCATGAAAAGGTCCGGGATCCAGTTTGCGGTATTCATGTCATGGGTGCGACGACGCTCGTCACCCGTGTTCTTGCGCAATTCCAGAAACTCTTCAATATCCAGATGCCACGACTCCAGGTAGCAGCAGACTGCGCCCTTGCGCTTGCCACCCTGGTTGACAGCAACAGCCGTGTCGTTGACGACTTTCAGGAATGGCACAACACCTTGGCTTTCGCCATTGGTGCCTTTGATGTGGCTGCGCATGGCACGAACCGGGGTCCAGTCATTGCCCAGACCACCCGCATACTTGGCCAGCAGGGCATTTTCTTTGATGGCCTCGTAAATGCCATCCAGATCATCAGAGACTGTGGTCAGGTAGCACGATGAAAGTTGCGAGTGCAGAGTCCCCGAGTTGAACAGGGTGGGTGTCGAACTCATGAAGTCAAACGATGACAGGAGCTCATAAAACTCGATGGCACGTGTTTCACGGTCGATCTCGTTGAGCGCCAGACCCATCGCGACACGCATGAAAAACACCTGTGGCAGTTCAATGCGCTGACCTTTGATGTGAAGGAAATAGCGGTCATAGAGAGTCTGCAAACCGAGGTAGTCGAACTGCAGGTCACGGTTGGCATCGAGGGCTTGTGCCAGACGCTTCAGATCGTAGCGGCCGAGTTCGGAATTGAGTAACCCGCCTTCGATCCCGCGTTTGATGAACTTGGGAAAGTAGTTCACGTACTCGGTCTGCATTCCGTCCTGGGCGACTTCCTCACCAATGACTTCCTTGCGGATGCTATGGAGCAGCAGTCGCGCAGTCACTTTGCTGTAGGCAGGGTCTTTTTCGACGAGCGCGCGTGCTGAAAGAATCGCTGATTTATGCACTTCTTCAATCGGTACGCCGTCATACAGATTCTTGAGGGTTTCCTTGAGAATCAGGCCCGTATCGACAAAGTCGCCAAGGTCTCGCCCGGCACTTTCGATAGTCGCCTGAAGACGGGCAACATCCAGTGGCTTGCGAATACCGTTTTCGACCACATTGAATGTCTGTTCGGTCTGTGTCATGGGCTGCTGCCCGGATGCCGCACGTTCCTGTGCGCGACGTTCGCGATACAGCACGTAAGCGCGCGCCACATCATGTTCTCCGGAGCGCATCAGCGAGAGTTCGACCGCGTCCTGGATGTCTTCAATATGAAAGGTTCCGCCGTTGGGACGGCTTCTGACCAGCGCACCTACAACTTGCTGGGTCAGATCTTCGACCAGTTCACGGATCCGGGCCGATGCCGCACCCTGTCCGCCGTTGACGGCCAGAAATGCTTTGGTCATTGCAATGGCAATCTTGCTGGGTTCAAACCCGACAACTGCACCATTGCGACGGATGATGTGATAGTGGGCCCAGGGCGATGTGTCCGATAGTGATTTGCCAGACACACCAGATGGCTGGATGCCAGAGGCAACGGAGGATTGGGTGGCGACTTGCATGGTGGCTCCTGCAGGTGTTTTTCTGTCCCCTCGGGAGAGGAGATGAGTGATGGAGGGTGACAGCTTGAAACACTAGATATAGTGTCATTTAATTTTGCTTTTACTAATTCTAGTGATTCAAGCCGAGAATCGCAAGTGGTCTGACAATCCGTCAGGCAGATGAGAGGATGCGGAAAGCCCGCATCCAGCCTCTTAGCTTTGGATAAACCCTTGCAGGCGTTGCATAACGCGTTCTCTGCCAAGAATTTCAAGCACAGCATCGATTGCGGGTGTTTGTGTCGTCCCCGCCACAATCAGGCGAAGCGGGATGGCGAGTTGGGGCATTTTGAGTTGATGGCGACCTAGTAGATCCTTGATCAGCGCACCGATAGCGACCCTGTTCCAGTCGCAACTCGGTGCCAGCGCCAGAAACTCTTCCAGCGCGGCTTTTGCCTGGTCGGTCATGTGCTTGTCCATCGTCGCCTGATCGGGTATTTGCGGCGCTGCGCAAAAGAGCAAGCTGGTCTGGGCGAGTTCGTTGAGCGTTTCACTGCGGTCCTTAAGAAGATCAACGACATCGGCAAGAGCCACCCGATCGGGATCGCCGCCAAGCGCCATGATTCTGGGTCTGATCTGGTCAGCCAGCCAATCCGAGGCCGCTGTGCGGATGTAGTGAGCATTGACCCAGTTCAGTTTCTTGGGATCCCATTGAGAGGCCGAACGTGACAGGCTGGTGCCGTCAAACCATTGAACGAGTTGCTCGCGCGTGAAAATCTCCTCGTCGCCATGACTCCAGCCGAGCCTGGCCAGATAGTTGATCATGGCGTCAGGGAGATAGCCTTGCCTTTCGTAATCCATCACGCTGACGGCGCCATGGCGTTTGGAGAGCTTTTCTCCGTCGGGCCCCAGAATCATCGGAACATGTCCGTAGACAGGTAGTTCGGCGCCAAGCGCCTTGAGGATGTTGATCTGGCGAGGTGTGTTGTTGACGTGATCATCGCCACGGATGACGTGCGTGATGCCCATATCCCAGTCATCGACCACGACGCAGAAGTTGTAGGTTGGTGTGCCATCAGGGCGGGCGATCACCAGATCATCAAGCTCATTGTTGCTGATGCTGATGGTGCCCTTGACCATGTCGTTCCAGGCGGTTACGCCCTCGGCCGGATTTTTGAATCGCACCACCGGTGAGCGGTCCGCGGGGATCGCAGGCAGCTGTTTGCCGGGCTCTGGTCGCCATGTGCCGTCATAGCGAGGCTTCAGACCTCGAGCCCTGGCGAGTTCGCGCATTTGTTCGACTTCTTCGGGGCTGCTGTAGCAATGATAGGCATGACCTGACTCAAGCAATTGTGCAATGACCTCGCGGTAGCGCTGCATATGTTGCATTTGGTAGAAAGGCCCTTCGTCATGGGTCAGCTCCAGCCACGCCATGCCGTCAAGGATGGCTTGCACGGCTTGGGGTGTCGAACGCTCGAGATCGGTGTCCTCAATACGCAGGATGAAGTCACCGCCATGGTGTCTGGCAAACGCCCAGGAGAACAGGGCAGTTCTGGCGCCTCCAAGGTGCAGGTAGCCAGTGGGCGAAGGAGCAAAACGGGTGCGTACACGGCGCGAAGAGATCGGATTCATGGTTTAAGCTTTGATGGGTTTGTGCTTCAATGGCAGATCAATCACTAGAGCAAGTCGACAGACCTGCTACTAGTGTGGCATGTTCAGTTGGGCTCTGCTGTGAGACCGTCCGGGCACGATGCTGCGGTAGGGTTTCGAGGGTATGTTTCCCGGACATTTTAGAGCCTGCGTTCCAAGCGTTGGATCAGAGGCCACTAAAACTTATGTTGCGTCACACGCTCGACCCGTTGTTTCAGCCCCGCAGCTTGCTGATCGTCACCGATCAGGCGCTGCCGGTGCAGCACACAATGCCTTCGGTGTTGCGCGATAAATTGACGCTGGTGGAATGTGCGCCGGGCATGACGGCTCAGGTGCCTGCCTCGCTGTGTGGTCTGAAGGCAGGCGAGCGTGTTGATCTGGCACTGGTCTGCATGCCGCCTCTGAATCTGGCGCATACGCTGGATCAGATTTCAGGTTGTCCGCCGCGCGCGCTGATTATTCTTGCACACGAAGCCATTGATCCGGATCCTGCCTCAACGAGAGCATTCTGTGCCCAGTGGGCCCAAGCCCATGGATGCGCACTTCTTGGGCCGTTCGCATTTGGTCTGCAGAGGCCTCACCGCGGCCTGAACCTGAGTCAGCACAGGCTGCTGGCCAAGCCGGGCAAGGTTGCCCTGATAGCACAGTCCCGGTCGGTCATGGCCGGCGTGCTGGACTGGGCTGATGATGTGCAGATTGGTTTTTCTGCGGCCGTGGCTTTAGGTGACGAACTGGATACGCGACTGTCCGAGGTGCTTGACTATCTTGCCAGTGACTCTGCCACAGACAGTATTGCAATTTATCTGGAAGAGATCTGCGACGGCCGCGAGTTCATGAGTGCTTTGCGTTCTGCGGCAAGCGTCAAGCCCGTGGTGGTTTTGCGATCGGGTGTCGTGAAAACAAGTCGCCAGGCTGACGATGCGTTCGAGGCGGCCTTGCGCCGCGCGGGCGCGGTGCGTGTGCGATATTTCATTCAACTGTTTTCCGCACTCAAGGTCTTTACCTATCGCAGTCGTCCCAAGGGCAGGAGAGTGGCGGTTTTTTCCAACGGGGAAGGGCCTGCTCAGCTCACCCTCGACATGGCGGTGCCTGGTGGACCGATCAGCAAGGCCAGCCTGACCGGAAGCACTCAGGCGCGCCTGAAAAAGTTCATGGCACCGGGGTCGATGACAGGCAACCCGGTCGTGACTCACCAGCCCTTGAATGCGCTGCTGGTCAATGACATTCTCGGTACATTGCT
Organism: uncultured Orrella sp.; assembly: GCA_964491995.1. Taxonomy (GTDB): domain Bacteria; phylum Pseudomonadota; class Gammaproteobacteria; order Burkholderiales; family Burkholderiaceae_B; genus Algicoccus. The sequence goes on along the minus strand of CAZBIN010000064.1, from coordinate 5,973 downwards.
GCAGGACGAAGGTGTTGATGGCGTCATTGTGACGCTGGCTCCCGACTCGCGCTCAGACTTTTCTGATGTGGTGGCTGAGCTGGCCCGACTGGCGCCCGTTGCGACCAAACCAGTATTGACGTGCATGATGGGTGATGCCGGTATGCGTCCGTTGCGGCGACTGCTCGACGATGCAGGGACGTCTGCGTTTCGCACACCGGAGTCGACAGCCAATGCATTTGGCTTGCTCGCCAGTTATCACTACAACCAGCAGTTGCTGCTGCAGATTCAGCCAATCGAACCCGATCATGCCCTTGCCGATGTTGTGTCTGCAAGGCGGCTGCTGCGTCAGGTGGTCGCCACAGGTCAAACGGTGCTTGAGGGCGATCTGGCCTGGGCGGTACTCAAGAGTTTCCATGTGCCTTTGCAACGACTCGGTCCGTCAGACCCGACGGTCGCTGTTGTTGAATATCCTTGCGCAATCCGGATTGAGACCGATGCGCTGTTTGGCCCGGTGATTCGCTTTGGCGCCGGTGGTATACCCGGACAGCTTGCGGTGGGTCAGGATGGTGTCGACCTTGCACCGCTGAATCATTTTCTTGCCAAGCGACTGGTCCAGCGCAGCCAGATCTGGTTGCATATGCTGTCAGGCCATGTGTCGGGCCCGGCGCTCACCCAGCTGTTACTGGCGTTGGAGCTGTTGTCAGACATGGTGACGGAATGCCCCGAGATCTCGGGCGTGTGCATTGATCCGATCGTGATTCGTGACTCGGTTTCCTTTGCGGCAGACGTCCGGTTCGAATTGCGAGGCGAGCGTTGCGCCAGCTTGCCGGCCACCACCGGATACGAGCACATGGCGGTGCATCCGTATCCCCGGCAGTGGGTTGAGCATGTGACTTTGAAAAACGAGGTGTCTGCCACGCTCAGACCCATCCGGCCAGGCGATGCGCTTGCGCTGCAGCAACTGGTGCGCGATCTTTCCGATCAAGCGCGATACATGCGATTTATCTCGATGATGCGCGAGCTCACGCCCAAGATGCTGGCTCGCTACACGCAACTCGATTACCACCGCGAGTTCGCGCTGGTTGCAACGGTGATCGAGGCGGATCCGAGCGGCGTCAAGGCAGAGAAAATGATCGGACTGGCGCATTACCTGCTCAACCCTGACGGGAAGGGGGCCGAATATGCGTTGGTGGTTGCCGATGCCTGGCAGGGTCTAGGCCTTGGCAAGGCGTTGATGACACGGCTGACGCAAGCCGCTCGCCAGCAGGGTTTGCGCTACTTCGAGGGCCTGGTCCTGTCCAGCAACCGTCCTATGCTGGCGCTGATGACAAAAAGCCTGGGCATGAAAAATGACCCAGACGCCGACGATCCAACAGGTATGCGCCGGGTCTGGGTGTCATTCGAGAACTAATGGGGGGGCCGTGCGAGGGCCCGTGGTCGTCGCTCAGGCCTGGGGAGAGTCGCGCAGGACATCTTCCAGAAACTGGTTGATATCAGACACTTCTTCCGGACACACGCTATGCGGCATCGTGTAGGTGTGCCAGCGCACGTCATATCCATGCGCCATCAGCAGATCCCGGGTCGCCGTGCCCCGGTCAAGCGTCACGACCGGGTCGAGGGTGCCGTGAGCCAGGAATACAGGGGTTTTCTGGTTCGCGGGCAGCCAGTGTTCAGGTGCCTTCTGAGCGAGCGGAAGGTATCCGGACAAGCCCATCAGACCTGCCAGGCGATGCTTTTGTCTGAGCCCGATGTGCAAGGTCATCGCACAACCTTGAGAAAATCCTGCCAGGACAATTTTTTCGCTGGGAATGCCTCTGGTGATCTCACGTTCGATCAGCTCGTTGATGGCCCTTTCGGACTCGAGAATCCCGGCTTCGTCTTCCTGTCGCACCAGCGATGGCACGAGGATGTCATACCAGGCGGGCATGACCATGCCACCGTTGATTGTTACGGGCTGTTGCGGAGCGTTCGGAAACACGAACCGTATGGCGTGCGTGCGGGTCACCTTGAGTGCGGGCACAAGCGGCGCAAAATCATTGCCATCTGCGCCCAGTCCGTGCATCCAGATAATGCTGTGGGTCGGGTTGGTTCCGGTTTCGATCTCAATGCAGTCGAGCATGTTCGGTTTCTCAGTCTGTGGTGTCGGGGGTCTGGTCGCTATCCTGGGTGTCCTGGTAAGCTGACTTGATGGCCTGAAACAGTGCCCGGTAGTGCTTGCGCTGAGGCTCCTGTCCAGGCAACAGTGTCTCATTGCGTGACTGCTCCTGTCTGGCTGCACGAATGATTGACCGGATTGCCTGAATGTCTATGGCGGGATGCCGTGCGAGCCATGTGGTCAGATGCTCGTCACTGGTGAGCAGGCGGTCACGATCGCGTTCAATACGATGCATGTGCGCCGTGTCGGCCGCGGACCCTTTTTCCCAGGCGTCGAGCTGGGCCTCGATTTCCCGGGACGGCGCGTCGCGCATGAGCTTTCCGACGTAATGCACCTGCCGCCGGCGACCTTCGCGGCTGGTCGTGCGTTGCGCAAGCAGCACAGCATCGAGCAGCTTGTCCTCGAGATTGAGTTTCTTGACGCGTTCAGTGGGTGTTTCCACCAGGCGCTTGCCCAGCGCCTGCAGCGCCAGCATGTCGCGTTTGACCTGTGACTTGCTTGGACGGTCGTCTATTTCAGGTAAATCAGGTTGATCGTTTTGATCCATTGTGGTTTTCGCAAAGGCTTGAGTGCTGACTTCGCTATCATACAAACCTTTATCAAATTACTTCAGGATGTCATATCCCATGCAGCCATTGCCAATTGCCGAGCGCCGGGCCATGTTTGAAGATCTGGTCACGCAGGCGCTTGATCACGCGAAGTCCTTAGGCGCCACTGATGCGGCGGCCGAAGTGTCTGAAGGGCAGGGCCTTTCTGTATCGGTCAGGCTGGGTTCACTTGAAACCGTCGAGCAGACGCGCGATGGATCGCTCTCTGTCACCTTGTTCGCAGGTCAGCGTCGCGGTTCTGCATCGACCTCGGATTTTTCTGTGAACGCGCTCAGGCAGGCCGTCGAGGCGGCCTGGCACATCGCACGCTACACCGCCGAAGATCCCGCTGCCGGCTTGCCTGCAGCCGAAGAACTGATGCTTGAGCCAAGCGTCGATCTGTCGCTCTATCACCCATGGGATATTGCTGTGGATGAAGCGACCGATCTGGCGCTCAAGGCCGAGGCAGCGGCGCGTGATCTTGATCGCCGAATCGCCAACACCGAGGGCGCGAGTGTTGACACCCACGAGGGGCAGTTTGTTCTTGGCAACACACGCGGATTCCTTGATGGGTATTGCTACACCCGGCACGGCCTGTCGGTTGCTCCGATCGCCGGTCGTGGCGACCAGATGCAGCGCGACTACTGGTACGTCAGTGACCGCAATGCAGATCAGCTTGCCGACGCGCAGAGTGTTGGCCGGTATGCGGCTCAACGAGCGCTCTCGCGGCTTGGCGCCAGACGTCTGTCGACCCGTCAGGTGCCGGTGGTTTTTGAGGCACCACTGGCGCTCGGGCTGCTCGGTGCCGTGACCCAGGCAGTCAGTGGTTCAGCGCTTTATCGCAAGTCGACATTCCTGCTCGACTCACTGGGCAAGCAGATTCTGCCCGAGCATGTCATGGTCGATGAGAATCCTTTCATCCCGGGAGCCATGGGCAGTGGAGCCTTTGACGACGAGGGTGTGCGGACCCAGATGCGGCAGGTTGTCACCGCGGGTGTGTTGCGCAACTATTTTCTGTCTTCTTACACCGCGCGCAAGCTTGGCCTTAAGACGACCGGGCACGCTGGTGGGTCACATAATCTTCACATGCGATCGACGCGCACCCGGTCAGACCATGATCTTGACTGGCTCCTCAAGGAGATGGGAACTGGACTGCTCGTCACAGAGCTGATCGGCCAGGGTGTCAACTACGTGACAGGTGATTATTCGAGAGGTGCTTTTGGCTACTGGGTCGAGGGTGGCGAGATCCAGTACCCGGTGCAGGAAATTACGATTGCCGGCAACTTGAAAGACATGTTTCACGGGATTGCTGCGATCGGTTCGGATGAGATCACGCGCGGCAGTAAGACCACGGGCTCGATTCTGCTTGACTCGATGTCGATTGCCGGCAACTGAGCCACGGCAGGGGGGTGTGATGGTGGCATCTGGTGGCCAGTGTTCTCCAGGGAACGGATTTTATAGTAGAATGATCGACTACCCAAAAATTTTCTGCGCACATTCTGCGCGGGCTCGAAGGGGCTACGGACGGGATACAACGTCTTGAGTTCCTGGATGGACGGGTATGTACATGCAGCAGGAATGTTCCTGCTGTGATTTGAATCTCATTTAGGATCCAATCATGAAAACCTTCGTGGCTAAGCCGCATGAAGTCAAGCGTGACTGGTTCGTGATTGACGCGAGAGGCAAGGTTCTTGGACGTGTGGCCAGCGAAGTCGCACGCCGCCTTCGTGGCAAACACAAACCGGAATTTACCCCTCACGTTGACACGGGCGACTACATTGTCATCATCAATGCTTCTGAAATCGTTGTAACCGGTAACAAGGCTCAGGATAAAAAGTACTATCGTCACAGTACCTATCCGGGCGGTATCACCGAGACCAACTTTGCAAAGATGCAGGAGCGTCATCCTGGTCGTGCAATCCAGAAAGCGGTCAAGGGCATGCTGCCCAATGGTCCTCTGGGTTATGCAATGATCAAGAAACTCAAGGTCTACGCTGGTGCCGAGCACCCGCATAGTGCTCAACAGCCGCAGCCGCTTGAATTTTAAGGACGCCGAACATGATTGGTAACTGGAACTATGGAACCGGCCGCCGCAAGACGTCGGTTGCGCGTGTGTTTCTCAAGAAAGGCACGGGCAAGATCGTCGTCAACGGCAAGCCTGTTGACGAGTACTTTGCTCGCGAGACCGGCCGCATGGTCGTTCGCCAGCCGCTGGATCTGACGGGTCATCTGGAGTCGTTTGACTTCAAGATCAACGTTCACGGTGGTGGTGAGAATGGTCAGGCAGGTGCAATCCGTCACGGTATCACCCGTGCTCTGATTGACTATGATGCATCGCTCAAACCTTCGCTGTCGCAAGCAGGGTTCGTGACGCGTGATGCTTGTGAAGTCGAACGTAAGAAAGTCGGCTTCCACAAGGCACGTCGTCGCAAGCAGTTCAGCAAGCGCTGATCGACTCAGTATTTGCAAGCAACAAAGCCACCTCAGGGTGGCTTTGTTGCTTCTTTGCATGTGCTTCTTTGCACGCGTCTCTTTTTGCACGCGCTTTTTTGCTTCGACACTCTTGTTTCTTTGCTGCAGGCCCACAGAGCAGTGCACGCGCTCGTCTTCCATCGTGACGTTTGCCGAGTCGTGCTTGCAGGCTAGAATGATGAAACCACTTCAGAAACCACTTCAAATTCTCCAAGGTATCGGTAAAAAATGAACACAGCTGCAAGCCCTGTCATCAAAGTCGGCATTGTCGGTGGCACCGGATACACCGGTGTCGAGTTGTTGAGACTGCTGTCACAGCACCCGAATGTTGAACTGACTGCCATTACGTCTCGTGGCGATGCTGGAACGCGTGTTGCTGACATGTTTCCGAACCTTCGAGGGCATCTCGATCTGGCCTTTACGACACCCGCTGACGCCCCTTTGAAGGAGTGCGATGTGGTGTTCTTTGCGACACCTCATGGGGTCGCGATGAGTCAGGCCAGAGAGTTGCTGGAGGCGGGCGTGAAGATCATTGATCTTGCGGCGGACTTCCGGTTGCAGGATCTTGGGATGTTCGAGCATTGGTACAAGATGCCGCACGCGTGTCCCGATGTGCTGGCGCAGTCCGTGTATGGCCTGCCCGAGATCAACCGCGATGCGATTCGCCAGGCCAGGGTGATTGGCAATCCCGGGTGCTATCCGACCACGGTCGTGCTTGGTCTGGCACCCTTGCTAAAGCCCGAAGTTCTGATTGATGTCAGCGATATCATTTCTGAC
>CAZBIN010000063.1:0-14280 GCA_964491995.1 uncultured Orrella sp. | reverse complement strand
GTAGGGCGTATGCGGTATTAGCCACTCTTTCGAGTAGTTATCCCCCGCTACTGGGCACGTTCCGATACATTACTCACCCGTTCGCCACTCGCCGGCAAAAGTAGCAAGCTACTTTCCCGCTGCCGTTCGACTTGCATGTGTAAGGCATCCCGCTAGCGTTCAATCTGAGCCAGGATCAAACTCTTCAGTTTAATCTCTGTATTACTCCATACATGGCAGATCGCTCTGCCCGTACGGCGCTTGTACTCAAAAGCTTTGACAAGTCATCCAATCACTGCAAGCAGCAATCAGACTTCCTTACCTTGCTTCTATGTGAGCACACTTCTATCTCTTGATGACTCCAGACCCACTTCAGCACCACTTGCGCAGTACCTCTTGGACCCGGTTCCTGTCAGTCAGCGATATCAGCTGCCCACACTTATCGGTTGTTCAATTGTTAAAGAGCGTTTGGCTTTCGCCGAGATCAGAATATTAACACGTTCTGAACTTCACTGCAACTTGTCGCGTTTTCGTGTCAGTTAACTTACCGTTCTCTGCACGTTCGCCTCAATTCCGTTATTTTACACAACTTTCTTGAGACCGCTTTTTGATCGCTGCCGGTCATGCAATTTTGCACTGCCTGGCTGCTTTCGGTACCGCTTTTTTTCTGCGCCGTTCGTTTGTTCGTTCAGCGAAGAAACGAGATTATGCACACTATTTTTTGCGCTGTCAAACGCCTGAAGCATTTCGCATGCAAAAAGACCTCTTTTTTTTCATTCATGATCCATTCGGACCCTGCTGCGTGCATCTCAAATCTGTCGTTACTTTAACAAATGCGAATATTTACTTTTTAATTTCAGTACCTTAGGAGCTACAACAACTTGACAGTAGCCCTGCCCTGGATTTTTTTCAAAAAAACTGTGGTGATAGGGCTCTGCTACCCAGAATCTCTGTGCACCCAGCACCATGGTGCAGATGGGCGCAGAAAAAACGCTTTGAGCGTCAAGTTGGGTAATCTTGCTTTGTGCCTCTTTCATTTGCTCTGGATCCTGAGCAAATATCACTGACTGATACTGTGGTCCAACATCATGACCCTGGCGACCCGGTGTGGTCGGATCATGCGTCGCAAAAAACAGGTTCAGCAATGTTTCATAAGAGATGATCGATTCGTCAAACGTGACTCGGACAACTTCTATGTGGCCCGTCTGTCCAGTACACACCTGCTCATATGTCGGGGAGATTTCAGTGCCACCGCAGTATCCGGGCTCAACGGCATGTACACCCCGAAGCGCTGCAAATACCGCTTCGGTGCACCAGAAACATCCTCCCCCAAATACTGCTGTGTTCATATCTTCCCCTGCTTTACGGTTTGATTGAAAGAATCCACTGCGCCAAAGCCTTTGTGTTGTCTTCGCTGACCTGACGCTGGGCGGGCATAGGAACAGCTCCCCATTTGCCACGACCACCATTCCGGATCGAGTTAATCAAAAGGTCCGTTGCATCATTTTTGTCGGCGTATCGCACCGCAATTTGCTGGAAGCTCGGGCCGACTCGCTTTGCATCAATCTGATGGCAGGCAAGACACGCACTGCGCTTGGCGAGATCCGTACCTTCCTGCATGGAAAGCGCCTCGCCCGCCAATACGCTAAAGCTAGTCAAGACCCCCATCAACAACACGGCAGCGCATTTACTCATCGAAGGCATCGGTCACCGCTCCTCGACTGGCCGTACTCGCAAGACGTCCAAACTTAGCGAGGACACCTCGGGTATACCGCGGTGCCGGTTGACGCCACTCTTTGCGACGTTTCTCAATCTCCTGCTCCTCGACATTGAGTTGCAACAGGAGTTTGTGCGCATCGATCGTGATGGAATCGCCTTCCCGGATGAGTGCAATGGTTCCGCCCACGTATGCCTCTGGAGCGACGTGCCCAACAACCATCCCCCAGGTTCCACCGGAAAAACGACCATCAGTGATGAGTCCGACGCTTTCCCCAAGGCCCTGACCAATCAGCGCCGAGGTTGGCGCAAGCATTTCGCGCATTCCAGGACCACCTTTAGGACCTTCGTATCGGATGACAACAACATCGCCCGCCTTGATCTGCCGGTCCATGATTGCGCTCATCGCCAAATCCTCCGAGTCAAAGACGCGGGCAGGCCCTGTGATGACTGGATTCTTGAGTCCGGTGATTTTTGCGACTGCGCCCTCTGTGGCGAGATTCCCTTTGAGAATCGCAAGGTGACCATGGTTATATAGTGCCTTATCAATCGGTCGGATCACATCCTGCCCTGCGGGTGGCTGATCAGGCACATCGGCCAACACCTGGGCAATCGTCTTGCCTGTAATAGTCATGCAGTTGCCATGCAACAAGCCGGCATTGAGCAACAGTTTCATGACCTGAGGTATACCCCCTGCACGGTGCAAGTCAACGGTGAGGTATTTTCCGGAAGGCTTCAGATCACAAAGCACTGGAACGCGTTTGCGGATACGCTCAAAATCATCGATCGTCCAGGGCACTTCCGCCGCGTGCGCGATTGCCAGAAAATGCAACACGGCATTCGTGGATCCACCGATTGCCATAATGACGGAAACAGCGTTTTCAAGCGATTCCCGAGTGATGATGTCGCGCGGTCTGCGGTTTGCCTTGACCGCCTCGACCAGAACTTCAGCAGCCTTTCTTGCATTCTCGATTGCCTCGCCGTCTTCGTTGGCGGCCGTACTGGAGTAGGGCAGACTCATGCCCATGGCCTCGAACGATGAGCTCATCGTGTTAGCGGTGTACATACCACCACAAGAGCCCGAGCCGGGAATCGCTTTTTGTTCAATGGCCTTGAAGTCTTCCTGACTCATGCGGCTCATCGTGAACTCGCCAACAGCCTCAAACACCGAAACAATGTTCAGATCCTTACCTTTGTGGCTGCCGGGCTTGATGGTGCCACCGTAAACATATATACCCGGTACATTGATTCGCGCCAGTGCGATCATCCCGCCTGGCATATTCTTGTCACAGCCGCCCACCACAACAACGCCGTCCATCCACTGACCCTGAACTGCAGTCTCAATACAGTCAGCAATCACCTCTCGTGAAACCAATGAGTACTTCATACCCTCGGTACCCATAGACATTCCGTCGGAGATGGTGGGCACCCCGAAAACCTGCGGATTGGCTTTGGCCTTGCGAATGGCCTCAACCGCCGCATCGGTCAGCGGTTGCAGACCGCTGTTGCAAGGTGTAATCGTCGAATGACCGTTGGCGACCCCGATCATCGGATTCTCAAAGTCACTTTCTTTGTATCCCATGCCGTAGTACATGGCACGGTTCGGGGCTCTGGTCACACCCTCAGTGATGTGGCTTGATCTCTCATATTTCGACATAAGTCCGTCCAACGATAAAAAATGCGAAGTGGTGAAGGTTAATATGAAACACCTTGAGCATAACCCCGATTAAGACCATGTTGCAGCACCCACAGATTGACCCTGTCGCACTACAGATCGGCCCTCTGGCCATCCACTGGTACGGGCTGATGTACCTGATCGGATTTGCTTGCGCATGGCTTTTAGGTCGCTGGCGGGTCAAACAAGGACTGAGTCGCGTCACGATGAGCGACTTTGAAGACATGCTCTTTCTGTGCATGATCGGTGTGATCGTGGGAGGACGTCTGGGATACGTCGCCTTCTACAAAGCGGATTACTTCCTGGCAAACCCACTACATGCGCTCTACCTCTGGGAGGGTGGCATGTCGTTTCATGGCGGACTGCTTGGGGTGCTTGGTGCACTTTGGTTTTTTGCTCACCGTCGCGGCTATCGCTTTCTCGAACTCGGCGATCTGCTAGCGCCGCTGGTTCCGCTCGGACTGGCTGCAGGCAGAATGGGAAATTTCATCAATGGCGAGCTTTGGGGACGAGCGACAGACTTGCCATGGGGAATGATCTTCCCGGCAGCCAGAGACGGTATTGCCCGCCACCCTTCGCAGCTCTATCAGTTTGCGCTCGAAGGAATTCTGCTATTTCTTGTGATCTGGATTTATTCCAGAAAAAAACGAGCCGTTGGCCAGATCAGTGCAGTATTTTTAATGGGGTACGGCTTGGCCCGTTTCGTGGCCGAATGGGCAAGAGAGCCGGATGCATTTCTCGGGTTGCTGGCTGGTGGGTTGAGCATGGGGCAATGGTTGAGTTTGCCAATGATCATTGCGGGTGCAGTCTTGTTTTTTCTGAAGACTCGCTCTAACGCAACTCAACAAGTCCAGTCACTGTGACGGACACGGTTTGCACGCCTGGCAGAAGTGTCAGGCTGGCTTTCTCCGCAGTATCGGAAGCCATCGCGGACATCATCATCGTTCGATGAGCAATCGATTCACCGCTGTCTGAAACGGTAAGGCTCTTGATCTGAAAAGCCGAGAATCCAAACACGCGCGCTGTGGTTGTAGCCTTTTCACGAAAAGCCTGAGCAACAGAATCCATCAGACGACTCTGTTCAGCGCGTCGGGCGATATCAGAGAGAGAGAAACTGACACCTGAAACAGCCAGCAAATCCGTAACATTGTCAGCGCTTGAAGCGACTGTCAACACATCACCTGACCGAAGAATCAGCTCGGCGCGACCTTGCCAGCCGACAATCCGGCCGTCTTGGTCATAGCGAGGATAAGTCTGAAGCGCACCTGTCGTTATCCGGACACTCTGTGGACTGCCAAGACGCTTCCTGGCTTGCTCGACAACTTCGCTTAACCGCCGATTGACGTTTGTCGCGCTGTCATCCTGCATCTCAGCCGCGAGCACGACCTGCACTTGATCCTGACGCACCTCTGAACTGACGGTGGCTGACAACTCGGCGACAGGTCTCTCGGAAGGAGACTGCGCCAGAACCAGACTACTCGATAGGGTGCCACCCAAAAGAACTGCTGAACCAATAAAGCAGGATCGAATGGCGTTACCAATCATCAGCACGTACTCCATGCCTAAAAAATGCCCCGCGATTGCCGTCAAAGGCCGGCATCTCGAACCCTTGGTTCAAGTCGGCAGTCTCGCAACCGGCTTTGAGCGCATCTAACAAGAGACACGCATTCCCACCAGTTGACCCGACCACCTGGGTGCCATAAGTATCGGTTCAGAGAATATATGGCCAAGTCACGCACAACGCAGGGACAAACTGTTACCGCTCGCCTAACTCTCCACTTTTACAGAGTCAAGCAGCTCGTTGATGCCATCAATCTTACGCTTGAAATCCCCAACCGACAAATCGCCCAGTGGGCCCTCGGGAGACTTCATGACTAGCAGCTCGGCGGCAACCTGAATAGCGACCATGATTGCAATCCTTTCATTACCGGCCACTTTTCCGCTGCCCTGCACACGGCCTGCCAGCTGGCTGACATGAGCAACAGCAGCCTGCAGCGTTGCCTTTTCTTCGGGAGAACACAGCAGTGAATAATCCCTGCCCAGAATCTTTGCTTCAACACGTTCCATTATGACTGCCCCTGAACCAGAGCTCCGGGCAGGCGCTCGAGCACACCATCAATTCTTGCCTGAGCCTCACGGGTGAGTGTTCTCAAACGCCTGACCTCATCCTCACGGGACTTGAGTGTTGATTGAATGACGTCTTTCTCCGCCATGAACAAATCAAGGGTTCCCTGTATCTGGGCCACCTGTTCCTGAGCTTGCCGAGACTGCTCCTGAGCAACCGACTCAGCCTGCCCTGCCGATTTCCTCAAAGCCACAAGTTCGGTCGTCGCCTCATCGACTCTGGCCATCAGCGAGTCACGCTCCTCCGTGAGAGAAGCGACTTCACGACGCAGGCCTGCACAGACAAGGTCGAGCGTTTTCACGCGCTCGACAAGTGCACGGATTCGTAATTCAAGATGATCGAGTTCTTCAAACATGACCGCAATAGTATTTCAAAAACCGGTTGACGTCAGCGATTGTTTTGTACACTCGACGCTGACATTCTCAGACCGCACACAAGGAGCAAGCCCCATGAGCACTGGCACCATAACCGCGCGCACCTACGAAAACACTCCTCCCAGGAAAGTTGCATTTCTCGGTCTGGGAGTCATGGGGCTGCCGATGGCAGGCCATCTTGCGGCAGCTGGCCACCAGGTTACCGTATATAACAGAACGGACACCAAAGCAAGATCCTGGTGCGAGGAGTTCGGCGGATCCAGCGCCAGAACACCGCGCGAAGCGTCCCGTGGGGCCGAGATCGTATTCTGTTGCGTGGGCAATGACGATGACCTGCGCAGTGTCGTGCTCGGACCCGACGGTGCGCTGGCAGGCATGGCTGCAGGGTCCATCTTTGTTGACCATACAACGGCATCAGCAGAAGTTGCTCGCGAACTGGCACATGCTGCGAAGCAACTGGGCATTGACTTCATCGATGCGCCTGTGTCAGGCGGTCAGGCTGGCGCTGTCAACGGTCAGCTCACGGTCATGTGTGGTGGAGAAAAATCCGTATTTGAGCGCGTGCATCCGGTTGCAATGCACTACGCTCGAGCAGTGACGCTAGTCGGTCCGATCGGATCCGGTCAGCTCGCAAAAATGGTCAACCAGATATGCATTGCTGGGCTGGTTCAGGCTCTATCGGAGGGGATCGCGTTTGGCCAAGCCGCAGGACTGGACATGAAGCTGGTTCTTGATGTCATCAACAAGGGCGCCGCACAAAGCTGGCAAATGGACAATCGCGGCCAAACGATGGTTGATGACAAATTCGAGTTCGGGTTTGCCGTCGACTGGATGAGAAAAGACCTCAGCCTGGTCATGGAGGCCCGCTCCAACGGCGCGACGCTGCCGATGACGGCGCTGGTCGACCAATTTTATGCAGATGTGCAAAAGCTCGGCGGACAGCGCTGGGACACATCAAGCCTGATTAAACGACTCCGGTAGAACCATGACCGGCTTACCACCCCTTGGACGACCCTCCGGGGCAGGCGCATCGGGTGGTCGAAAGACCAGTGATGACAATTCATGCAACGCTCGGGTGTAAACATCTCGCTTGAAATCGATCACAGCATCCATCGACACCCAATAGTGACTCCAGCGCCATGCATCAAACTCTGGATGTGTGGTCGCTCGCAAGCAAACATCGGTATCTCGCCCAATCATCCGCAAAAGAAACCAGATTTGCTTTTGCCCACGGTAAACTCCCCGCGAGTCTCTGCGGATGAAGCGATCTGGCACGTCATATCGGAGCCAGTCCTTGGTTCGTCCCAATATCTTTACGTGCTCAGGCCGAAGCCCGACTTCCTCGCGCAATTCGCGATACATCGCCTGTACGGGACGCTCGCCGTACTTGATGCCACCTTGAGGAAACTGCCACGCATGCTCCTTGACACGTTTAGCCCAGAAAACCTGATTCTGGTGATTGACGAGGATAATACCGACATTGGGGCGATAGCCATCACGATCAAGCATAGCTACACCCACGGAATTCAATACAATTAGCTTGATTATACGTACTCCTACACACATCAACCTACGAGATAACCCGAACCCATGCGAGCCAGTGCTTTTCATATCAACACGATCAAGGAAGCGCCTAACGACGCGGAGATCGCAAGCCACCAATTGATGATGAGGGCTGGCATGATCCGCAAGCTCGCAGGCGGCATATACAGTTATATGCCGCTGGGTTTGCGCAGCATTCGCAAAGTTGAGGAAATCATCCGGCAGGAAATGAATGCGGCAGGCGCACTCGAGCTTCTGATGCCAGTGGTACAACCTGCTGAACTGTGGATGGAGTCTGGTCGCTGGGAAAAATACGGTCCGGAGTTGCTTCGGGTCAAAGATCGCCACGGACGGGACTTTGTCCTTCAGCCGACCTCTGAGGAAGTCATTACCGACATTGCCCGCAGCGAAATCAAGAGCTGGCGGCAACTTCCGGTTAATTTCTATCACATCCAGACCAAGTTCCGAGACGAACGCAGGCCTCGCTTCGGCATGATGCGAGGCCGAGAGTTCACGATGAAGGACGCCTACTCGTTTGACCGGACCGAGCAAGGGGCCTTGGAAAGCTATCAAAAAATGTTCGACGCCTATCAGCGGATCTTCACTCGCCTGGGACTGACTTTCAGGGCGGTCGCGGCTGACACAGGATCCATCGGAGGGTCGTCCAGTCATGAGTTTCAGGTGATTGCAGATATCGGCGAGGACCTGATTGTTTACGACCGTGAATCTGACTATGCCGCAAACATCGAGCTCGCTCCGGCACCGAACCTCATTGCAGAGCGGGCTGCTGCACGCGAAAACATGCAAAAAGTGCATACACCTGGGGCAGCGACCTGCGAGCAGGTCAGCCAAATGTTAAACACCAGTCTGGATCGCACAGTCAAGTCTATTGTTCTCGCAACACAAGATGAGCAAGCGACCGTCACACTCTGGCTGCTTTTAATCCGGGGAGACCATGATCTGAACGAAATCAAGGTTGGCAAACTGGCAGGATTTGAACAAGGCTTGCGATTTGCGACAGAACAGGAAATTCGCGGCCACTTTGGATCGCCACCTGGATTTCTCGGGCCTGTCGGCCTGAAAAGCGACATCAAAGTCATCGCTGACCTGACAGTAGCTCACATGAGCGACTTTATCTGCGGTGCCAATGAAGCCCCTTACCACCTGACTGGTGTCAACTGGGGCCGGGATCTGCCTGAACCGGATCTGATCACCGACATCCGGAACGTGGTGGAAGGTGACACCAGCCCCAGTGGTCATGGCAAGCTCAGCATCCAGCGAGGCATCGAAGTCGGTCACGTTTTCTATCTCGGCACCAAGTACTCGGAAGCGATGAAAGCGACATATTTGGACGAGACTGGCAAACCCGCCCTGATGGAAATGGGCTGCTACGGCATTGGTGTGACGCGTATCGTGGGCGCAGCGATAGAGCAAAACCATGATGACCGGGGTATCGTCTGGCCCAAGGCAATGGCACCGTTTCAGGTGGTTATTTGCGCAGTTGGCTGGGGTAAAAGTGATCTGGTCCGTGCCAAGGCGACCGAGTTGTACCAGCAACTGCTGGGTGCTGGCATCGATGTCATCCTTGATGACAGGGATGCCCGACCCGGGGTGATGTTTGCAGAATGGGAGCTCATTGGAGTACCGTTGCGGGTTACCATCGGAGAGCGTGGACTGAAGAACGGTCAGATCGAGATGCTTGAGCGCAGGAACACTGAGGCTCAAATGGTCGAGATCGACGATGCTTTCAATGTCATTGTTTCAAGTTTGGCCCAACTGGCCTGAGTGCACAATAAATGCCAGATCACCACGCAACGACCGATACAAACTGGACCCACCAGTGGAGTCTGAGGGTGTATTACGAAGATACAGATGCGGGAGGTGTGGTTTTTTATGCCAACTACCTGAAGTTTATGGAACGTGCGCGCACCGAGTGGCTACGCTCACTTGGTGTCTCTCAAAAGGAACTTTCGGTCAACTCAGGCCTCGTATTTATCGTATCTTCTCTGTCAATCGACTACAAGGCGCCTGCCCGCCTGGATGATCTGTTGACTGTTCGCAGCGCGATGACTCAGGTCAAGCGAGCTTCGATCAACTTTTTTCAGCAGATTGTTCGGGATGACAGGGTGCTAGCCTCGGGTCAGGTGCGTGTGGGATGTGTCAATGTGCACTCACTGCGACCAGCCCTTATGCCGAACGACCTTTATCAACAGATTTCATTAACCAGCCAGAGATAAATGATGCCCGAAGCTTCCGCAGACATGTCCATCATGTCGCTGATACTTGATGCCAGTTTGCCAGTACAGTTGATCATGCTGATACTGCTGGCAATATCGATCGTGTCCTGGACGGTCATTTTCTCCAAAAGAGTGTCGCTCAAACGAGCGCGCGCGCAGACGCAAGATTTCGAAGATGACTTCTGGTCGGGTGGCGATCTGGCAGATCTGCACCAATCCATCTCCAAACGACGTAGTGAGCAGGGTCCTCTGGCACGCATTTTTGATGCGGGCATGACGGAATTCCTGAAATCACACCGATCCCCCGGCGCCCTTGACGGCTCCGCAAGGGCCATGCGCGCAGCATTTCAACGCGAACTTGATGACATGGAAAAGCACCTTGGCTTCCTGGCATCTGCTGGCTCTGTCAGCCCCTACATTGGTCTGCTGGGCACTGTATGGGGAATCATGCACGCTTTTCTCGGACTCTCAAACGTTGAACAGGCCACGCTAGCTGCAGTGGCGCCCGGCATCGCCGAGGCATTGATTGCAACCGCTATTGGCCTGTTTGCAGCTATACCTGCCGTGGTTGCTTACAACCGCTACACAGATGAAGTTGACCGTCTCGCAACCCGGTTTGAGACGTTCGTTGACGAGTTTCTGAATATTCTGCAAAGGCAGTCGCGCTAATGGGATCGCTGCGCTCAAACCGTCGAGGTGCCGGGCGACGCCTCAAAAACGAGATCAACGTCGTTCCCTACATCGACGTCATGCTGGTGCTATTGGTTATTTTCATGGTGACTGCGCCGTTAATAACCCCCGGTATTATCGATCTTCCCAGCGTTGGCCGGGCAGCAAGTGTCCCATCAACACCAATTGAAGTACAGATCGGTCAAAACGGCGAACTATCCTGGCGCCAGCGACAGCCCGGAGCGAATTTCCAGCCAGTAGAGCGAAACAGCATCGCGCAAACCATTCTGTCTGCAAGACAAGATGGGCAAGCAGTCGTGATTGCCGCACATGGGAAAGTGCCTTACGAAACCGTCGTTGAGTTGATGGATAGTCTGCGATCAAACGGGGTCGACCGTCTCGGTTTGCTGGTCGAGCAACGACAGGGCGAACAACCGGTTGACGTCACACCGACGTCCAGACAGTAATGAAACGCCGCCTGCACCGTTCGTCCTCCCCAGGCAAACGGACTGATGATCCGTCTCTTGGACGGTCATTCGGCCTGGCATTTGGTCTTCATGCACTGCTGATTATCCTGCTGATTCTTAGCTGGAGTTGGCAAATGCAGAAGCCCGGACCGATCATGGTTGAGTTGTGGACTGAGGGCAACACTCAGCAAATCGCACGTTCCCCCGACGCTCAGGACGAGCCTGTGCAAACACCGGAGCCTGAACCTCAGGAATCAGAACCAGCCGCACCTGCACCCGATCCTCAGCCAGCCGAATCTGAGCCCGCGCCCACCCCACCGCCTGTCGAGCCACCCACGCCTGCACCCGTACCGTCGCCTGTCGCCTCAGGACCCTCGGATGCGGAGATTGCACTCGAAGAGGAGCGCAAGCGCGAGCAGGCAGAGAAAGAGCGCCTTGCCAAACTCGCCCAGGAAAAGCAGGAGAAAGAGCGTCTCGCCAAACTTGAGCAGGAGCGTCTGGAGAAGGAGCGTCAGGCCAAACTCGCTCAGGAAAAGCTGGAGAAAGAGCGTCTCGCCAAGCTTGAGCAAGAAAAGCTGGAGAAGGAACGTCAGGCCAAACTCGCCCAAGAAAAGCTGGAGAAAGACCGTCTCGCTAAACTTGAGCAAGAAAAGCTGGAGAAAGCCAAACGCGCCGCTGAGCAAAAAGCTCGTGAAGATGCAGAACGCAAGAAGCAGGAGGAGGCTCGTAAAAAAGCCGCCGCCGAACAGGCTCTCAGAGACGCTTTCCGGAGCGATGTCATGGGTGCCACCGGTATTGCGGGGGGTACCGCATCCCAGAATAGAGAAGGTGGTGGTGCGGATGCGGTCTATGCTGGAAAAATTCGCGCTTGCATTCGTCCAAACGTGTCATTCCCTTCTCCGGTGCGCAGTGGCAACACGAACCCTGCTGTTTTATACAGAGTACAGTTAAAATCTGATGGCTCCGTGATGAGCGTCAGTCTTCGCCGGGGTTCCGGCAACAGCAGTTTTGATCGAGCGGTAGAGAATGGCATCCGTCGTTGTTCACCGTTCCCCGAACCACCCTCAGGTCGTTATCCGTCCTACATTGATGTCAATTATCAGATGTACGACTGAACGGAGAAACAGTCCAATGCAAGCAGTTACGCTAAACACACCTCACCTCGCCGGTGAATCTTTCATGACACGTTTCATCCAGCTTGCCGGAGCTTTGATGCTCTGCGCGTTGTTTCTGGCTGGGACCGCGCAGGCACAATTGAGAGTCGATATCTCAGGAACAGGAGCACAGCAGTTCCCTGTCGCAGTCTCGGACTTCACGGGTGACCCGGCAGGGCGTTTAATCGCTGAGGTCATTCGCGCCGATCTGACCCGCTCAGGCCAATTCAGACTGATCAACACAACCGGTGCCAGTCTCGCGATTGATGCTCCGATCGCATTTGCAGAATGGCGGACCCGCGGCGCAGACTACGTTGCATACGGCACTGTCAACAAGACTGCAGACGGACGTTATGAAGTTCGTTACCGGTTGGCTGACGCAATCAATCAGACAAACCTCGACGGTGTCGCCTACACCGGCACAGACCGTGAACTCAGACGTATCGCCCATCAGATTGCAGACCGGATTTATGAACGAATCACGGGGGTGCCTGGCGTATTTGCCACACGCATCGCGTATGTCTTGAAGATTGGCAACACCTACGAGTTGCAAATTGCTGACGCTGATGGTCAAAACCCTCAGGTCGCTCTACGCTCGCGCGAGCCTATCATTTCACCCGCCTGGTCACCCGATGGTAGCAAGCTGGCGTATGTGAGTTTTGAGTCAGGAAAACCTGTTGTTTATTCACACGAACTGGCGACCAGCAAGCGAGTTCCGGTTGCCAATTTCAAGGGCAACAACTCGGCGCCAGCGTGGTCTCCCGACGGCAGCACCATGGCTGTTGTCCTGACACGCGACGGGCTTTCGCAGATTTATCTCCTCAACGCGAACGACGGCTCAAACCTCAGACGCCTGACCCGTTCGCCTCTGATTGATACGGAGCCCGTCTTCAGCCCTGACGGCCAAAGCATCTTCTTCACAAGCGACCGCGGCGGTAGCCCACAGATTTATCAAATTTCAACAACCGGTGGTGAAGCTCGCCGAATCACATTCAATGGCGAATACAACATTTCACCTCGCATCTCGCCCGACGGCAAAGCTTTGCTGGTTGTGACACGACGTGGTGGTGCGTTTCGTATCGCTTCGATTGATCTTGCAAGCGGACAAGAAACACTGTTGACGCAAGGTCCCGATGATCAGTCACCAAGCTTTGCCCCGAACGGCAAGCAGGTTTTATACGCTGCAAGACAAGGAGGGCGTAATATGTTAGCTGGCGTATCCAGTGATGGGCGTATGCGCCAGACGCTTTCCGTTCTGAATGGCGAAATCCGTGAACCCACCTGGGGACCATTCGGACGTACGCAAAACAACTCACAACTCCCAACCCCCTGACATCATCCTAAGGATTTGAAATGAACTCCCGCTTTGCGTTTTCCGTAACTGCCGCCGCGCTGAGTCTGGGTCTTGCTGCCTGCAGCACCGTACCCCTGGACGACTCTGGCTCAGGATCTTCTTCGGGAGGTTCTGGAGCCATCATGGACCCATTCAACCCAAGCAGCCCGCTGGCGACCGACCGCTCGGTCTACTTCGACTTCAACAGCTACTCTGTGGGCGAGCAATACCGCCCAACCGTCGAGAACCACGCCCGCTACCTGAGCAGCAATCCGAAACAGAATATCGTCATTGAAGGAAACACTGACGCCAGGGGCGGTTCCGAATACAACCTGGCCCTTGGACATCGCAGGGCAGAATCCGTACGCCGCATGATCACACTGATGGGCGCAAACGACCAGCAGATTGAAACCATCAGCTTCGGAAAAGAGAAGCCGCGTGCTCAAGGTGACTCCGAGCAAGCTTACGCAGAGAACCGTCGCGCAGATATCGTTTACCAGCGCAAGTAGTCTGCTCAAAGTCAGACATGACGTTTGTTTAACCTCGCGGACACAGGAGATCTCCAATGAAGCGGTATTTGGCATGTGGGACGTTCATCGTGATGGCGCTATCGGCGGCACCACAAGCTTGGGCGTTCACCGCTGACAATGAAGCACGTCAGGCAATCAATGATTTGCGTCAGCAAGTCAGGGTTCTGACGGACACGACACAGCGTGTAAACATCCAGATGTCCGAGCGCATCGATATGCTTGAATTGGAAATCACACGTCTGCGTGCAATGGTGGAGGAGCTTGGTGGGCGACCACCGGGAGCAGGCCAGGCCCAGAACGGCTCTTCTTCCGAGCGTGCCAGCAGTGCTGCAGAGCAGGATGCATTCGATGGGGCAGTGGAGTTTTACCGGCAAGGAAAAGTCAAGGAATCAGCAGAGTCACTCAAAGCTTTCATGACTCTCTATCCTAACAGTCCGCTAGCACCCACTGCCATGTTTTATCTCGGCAGCAGTCAGTAC
>CAZBIN010000062.1:14191-14404 GCA_964491995.1 uncultured Orrella sp. | reverse complement strand
TGAGACCTGCCCGATAGCCGTGCCGAATCGCTTCGATAAAGCGTTGTTTGAGCGGATTGTTGATCAGAGGAACCGAAATCACCAGACCGATTGGCGACTCCAGGCTCTGGAGAAACTGCAGCCCACAGCCATGCCTGATGTCCAGGCGAGGAAACTGACGACGCAGAAGTAAAGCGAATGCTTCCTCGATTTCAACGATGACGGGGTTGAGGT
>CAZBIN010000062.1:0-14181 GCA_964491995.1 uncultured Orrella sp. | reverse complement strand
CGCCGATCTCCACGATAGTGTCCACTGCAGGCAAACCCACAGTCGCTTTGGCCATTTGCCGACCCAAATGCCTTGAGGAAGGAAACAGAGAGCCAACCGATTTGGGTTTGGCAAGAAAGCGATTCAAAAATACGCCGTGCAAGGGAGTCAATCCAGAAGTCGAGTGATCTCTTATTGTGACACGAATCATTGCAAGGCTGGAACAGGGCTGCAGGCAGTGTCGTGGCATTGCCGTGATATGACCAAGTGATGTGGCTGGGTTGGTGCAGTGAGGCGTGGTGCCGCTCGATGTCATCAAATTATCACGTCGGCGTCACCGGCTTGTCATTCAAGCTGCCTAGACTTGCTGCTTGTGAAGTGGTCGCAATCAATAAAAAGGGAAGCACACACATGAAACTCAGTCGTCGTCAATGGTTGACCTTGTCAGCCAGTGCTCTGGCCAGTGCGGCCGTATCACCCGCCTGGGCTCAATCCAGTCATGTCAACGCTGCTGCAGGAACTGGGCAAGGCAATGGCAAGCGGATCATTCGCGTTGCAGTCACGGGTCTCAGCACGGGCGGCACTTTATCCACATTGCGCGAGCAAAGCAACGTGGGCAAGCGCGTGCTGCCATCGCTGCTCGAGCCCGTCATCGCGATGGATGTCCTGGGCGACCTGAGTCTGCAGCCGGGTCTCGCGCAATCATGGAAACGAATCAGCGATCGCGAAATTGAAGTCACTTTACGCCGTGGTGTGAAGTTTCATAATGGCGATGAAATGACTGCCGAAGATGTGGTTTTCAGCTTCGGGCCACAAACCATGTTTGGCAATACCCAGCCACATCGTGGTGAGGTAGCCAAGACCATTCGCACTGACAGTGCGCAGGCACGCCGCTCAACCGGCACCCAGTGCCCACCGGAAGTCGCCGCTGTCGGTCGTCGGTTGTGGCCCTCACTTGAACGCGTGGAGATTGTTGACCCCTACACAGTACGCTTTATCAATGCGGTGCCTGACCTGACGATGGAAGGACGCCTTGCCCGCATGGGTTGTGATGTGATCAACAAGCGTAACTACCTCGAAGCTGGCGACTGGCAGGTATGGGCAGCTTCTCCTGTAGGAACCGGACCCTTCAAGGTTAAAGAGTTTAAGAAAGACCAGTACCTGATTCTGGAAAAGCACGCAGACTACTGGGGTGGCGCACCCGAGGTCGACGAAGTTCGCTTCACAGTCGTACCGGAAGTGGCATCACGCATCAATGGAATGCTGGCAGGTGAGTATGACTTCGCAACCGACATTCCAACCGATCAGGCCAAGACGGTCGAAAGATCGGGCAAGCTCGATTTCGTCGGGGGTCCGATCATCAATCACCAGATCACCTGCTTTAACAAGGAACACCCAGCATTGCGTGACCCCAGAGTGCGTCTGGCAATGGCGCATGCAGTGGACCGCCAACTGATCGTGGATATGATGTGGGATGGCAGGACGGTGGTGCCCAAGGGGCTGCAATTCGAGTTCTATGGCGACATGTTTGCCAAGGATCATTCCACCCCTGCTTATGATCCTGACACTGCGCGTCGCCTGCTCAAAGAAGCCGGCTACAAAGGCGAGGTCATTCCTTATCGCGTATTGAACAATTACTACACAGGTCAGTTGCAGAAAGCTCAGATCATGACTGAAATGTGGCGTGCTGTTGGACTGAATGTTCAGATGCAGATGGTAGAGAACTGGGCTCAGATCTACGACGACTCGACACCGCGCGGCATCCGTGACTGGTCAAATTCCGCAGGCTACAACGATCCGGTCAGTTCACTGGTCAATCAACATGGCCCCAACGGCCAGCAGCAACAGAAAGGCGAGTGGACTAACGAGGAGTTCAATCGTCTGTCGGCTGAGTTGGAGAACTCCACTGATCCCGCCCAGCGCAAGCGGGTCTATGAGCGCATGCTGCGCATCGCAGAGTACGAAGATCCGGCTTTCATGGTGGTGCATCAGACGGCGGCCTTTTATGCCAAGCGCAAAGACTTGAAGTGGAATTGGTCACCCAGTTTTTACATGGATTTCCGAAAAGGAAACACCACGCAGGTGCCTGCATGACAAGCGCAGTCATCACCCCGTTCCTGAATGGCCGAGAGCGGTTGGCTGATGCTGGTCCAGCTTACAGACATCACATCCGGACGTCTGTGGCCACGGCAGAGTCGCCACCCAGCTTGCTGCGTATTCGTGATCTGCACGTCTCATTTGACACGGGCTCGCATCTGATTCCTGTGCTGCATGGAGTGAATCTTGATTTGCGGCGTGGCGAAACGCTGGGTGTAGTGGGTGAGTCGGGCTGTGGCAAGAGCGTGACCTGGATGGCAGTACTACGTCTTTTAGGAAAGCGATCCCGTATTCGGGGGCAAATCTTGCTGAACGGCGAAGATGTTTCCGGGTTCAGCGAGCGTGAGATGACACGCATCAGAGGCAAGCGGATTGCGATGATTTTTCAGGATCCGTCTTCCGCGCTGAATCCTGTGCAAACCGTCGGGCGCCAGATCGTCGAGGCGATTGGACTGCATCAAGGCTTGCGAGGATCTCAGGCGCGAGCCGAGGCCGTGCGACTGCTCGACCGGGTGCAGATTCCGAGCGCAGCCCAGCGCCTTCGAGCCTGGCCGCATGAGCTCTCAGGGGGCATGAATCAACGCATCATGATCGCCATGGCGCTTGCTGGACAACCCGAATTGCTGGTGGCAGACGAGCCCACAACGGCTCTGGATGTCACGATTCAGGCGCAGATTCTTGATCTATTGCAAGATTTACAACGGGAAACAGGCATGGGTCTTGTACTGGTCTCACATGATCTGGGGGTGATCTCCCAAGTCTGTGACAGGGTCATGGTGATGTATGCCGGACGGGTTGTCGAGCAGGCCGGTGCGCAACAGATGTTTGCCAGTCCTAAACATCCGTACACGCAGGGCCTGATGGCGGCGCTGCCAGATCTGGACGGTCCGGTCAAACGTCTGCGGGCAATTGGCGGTACGGTGCCTTCACCAATGGCGCTGCCCACGGGATGCAGCTTTGCGCCCCGTTGTGCCAGAGCTCTGTCGGTGTGCGAGCAGTCACGTCCTGTCCTGCACCCGGCAGGTAATGCCGACCATGCGGTCGCGTGTTGGGGGGTGGGGTCATGACACAACCATTACAGGCACCCCTGTCCCAATCTCAACCGCAAACCCACATCCAACCCTTGCTCGAGCTGCGCTCACTGGCGCGTCATTATCGGGTCAGGGCCGGGGGGGTGTTTTCCAGGTCTCAGACTTTGCGAGCTGTTTCGGACGTGTCCCTACAGGTGCGTCCCGGACAAACACTGGGTCTGGTCGGCGAGTCAGGCTGTGGCAAGTCAACCACCGCGCGCATGAGTCTGGGACTGACACCCCCGACCTTGGGTGATGTCGTGTTCGATGGCAAGACGATACCGGTGACTCGTGACGCAACCTGGAAGGCACTGCGTCAGCAGATGCAGATGGTCTATCAGGATCCCCTGAGTGTGCTTGATCGCCGTCTGACTGCGTTAGACCAGGTGACCGAACCGCTGACTGTTTTTTCGCGAGGCGATGCGACATCAAGGCGGGACAAAGCCTGCGCTGTTTTGCAGGAAGTCGGCTTGTCAGACGCTTTGTGGCAGCGGTATCCACATGAACTGTCCGGTGGTCAGCGGCAGCGGGTGGTGCTGGCACGGGCCCTGGTGCTCGAACCCAGGCTGCTGGTCTGTGATGAACCCATCTCGGCACTTGATGTGTCGATCCAGGCGCAGGTCATCAATCTGCTGCTCGACAGCCGCGAGCGACATGGCCTGACCATGCTCTTTATTAGCCACGACCTCAAAGTGGTTCGTCAGATCTGCGATGAGGTTGCTGTGATGTATCTGGGTCGAATAGTCGAGCAGGGCCCGCCACAGTTGCTGTTCGCGGCGCCCGCACACCCTTATACCGAAGCATTGGTGTCTGCCATTCCGACCATCCGGCGAGGCAAGGATCACAAGAGGATCTTGTTGCAAGGCGATCCTCCTAACCCGATTGATATCCCGTCGGGTTGCCCGTTTCACCCGCGATGTCCGATCGCGCAGAAGCAATGTCAGCACACGGTGCCTGGTCTGCGTCAAACTTTGGATGGTCGCAAAGTGGCTTGTTTGCGTCGCTGAAATGCATGGGTTGACCCGCATCGACTCGTTGCGTTTCGAACGAATCAGGGCCAGTCTGATCAATCTCTTGGTGAATGATGTCTTATCTCTCTGAACGTATTTTACGCTTGCTGATCACGCTGTTTCTGGTGCTGAGCTTTGCGTTTGTCATCCTTCGTTTGTCTGGAGATCCGGCTTTGATCATCCTGTCACCGGACGCGCCGCCTGAAGCTTTCGAGGCGTTTCGTAAGTCCTGGGGGCTTGATGCTCCTCTGTGGCAGCAGTACCTTGGATATTTCGTCAACCTGTTCCAGGGCAATTTCGGGGTGTCGATGAAAGACGAGATGCCCGCCATGCAGATGGCTCTCGAGAGGGTGCCCGCGACCCTGGCTATCACGGGGCCGGCCTTGATGCTGCAGCTGCTGATTGGCATTCCGACAGGGGTGTACGCTGCCCTGCATCACAACTCCCGGATTGACAGGATGCTGATGGGGCTTTCAATTGCCGGACACACGTGTCCAAGCTTTGTGCTGGCGCTGTTGCTGGTGCTGGTGTTCTCTGTCAGCCTGGGATGGTTGCCCACGGGCGGGTATGGCACATGGCAGCATGCCGTGTTGCCGATCTTTACCCTGGCACTGGGGGGGGCTGCAGTGCTGGCCCGGTTTACCCGGTCGGCCATGGTCGAAGTGCTCGGACAGCCCTTCGTGCGCACAGCGCTTGCCAAAGGGCTGACATGGCGTCAGGTGGTGTTCCAGCACGCCTTGCCCAATGCAGCGATCCCGACAGTCACGCTGGTGGGCATGATGGTGGGCGGGTTGATCGCAGGTGCGGTGGTGGTTGAAAGTGTGTTTTCCTGGCCGGGCGAAGGGCGTCTGCTGGTCGATGCAGTTGTCAGCCGTGACCTGTCGGTGGTGCAGGCAATCTTGCTGATCGTGGCAGCCTGCATGGTGCTCGCCAATCTCATCGTTGATGCACTCTATGTCATTCTGGATCCTCGACTCCGTACCCGCCACCATGGAGCCAAAGCATGAGCACCGGTGCTACCTCTACATCGTCTTCAACCAGCACGGCATTGGTTATGCCGGTTTCTACATCCTCATTTGATCGTTCCCGTGGGCGTATTGCCGCATTTTTCAGGCAATGGCCGCCACTGGTTCTAGTGTGTCTGGTCTGGCTTGGACTGATGATGGTGGTTGCGCTGGCAGCCGAGTGGCTGATGCCGTATGGCTTTACCCAGATCGATCTGCGGGCTCGTTTGCAGCCACCAGTGCTATTTGGGGGTGACTGGAACCACATTCTAGGTACTGATGAGCTTGGCCGCGACGTGCTGTCCCGGGTGATTTCAGCGATCCGGATCAGCTTGTTGATTGCATTTGCATCAACGCTGATCTCCACAGTGCTGGGTGTTTTTCTGGGGGTTCTGGCGGCGCACTTTCGGGGCTGGGTCGAGAATCTGGTCCTGACACTGATCGACTTTCAGGCCTCCATGCCGTTCATGATCATCGCACTGGCTGTGCTGGCATTTTTCGGAAACTCTCTTCTCCTGTTTATTGTGCTCATGGGCTTTTACGGATGGGAGCGAGCGGCCCGGATTGCACGCAGCATGACGATCTCGGCTAACGAACAGGGCTACGCCGCTGCGGCGCACGATCTGGGGGCCTCAGCCTGGCGGGTCTACGGTAAACACGTTCTGCCCAACATTGCCAGCACCATCATCGTGAACATCACCATCACATTTCCGGGCGTGGTTTTGCTGGAGTCAGGGCTGTCGTTTCTAGGGCTGGGTATTCAGCCTCCGATGGCAAGTCTGGGCAACATGGTCGGCTATGGACGTGAGTACCTGCAGTCGGCACCGTGGATTCTTTTATGTCCCAGCATGATTATCGTACTGACGACA
The DNA here is from genome assembly GCA_964491995.1 of uncultured Orrella sp. GTDB lineage: Bacteria > Pseudomonadota > Gammaproteobacteria > Burkholderiales > Burkholderiaceae_B > Algicoccus. The sequence goes on along the minus strand of CAZBIN010000062.1, from coordinate 8,152 downwards.
TTTTCGATGAGTCTGGTCGGCGACTGGCTACGTGACCGGCTTGACCCGGCTTTGCGCTGAAAGTGCAAAGCAAGGCAAACCCCATCCTGTCAAGATAGTTCCAATGAAGTCAAGTCAATTCACATCAAGCGTTGCATAGGGATTTGTAATGAAGCAAAGAAAGAACGTTCTCCTGATTGTGGTGGACCAGTGGCGCGGCGATACGTTGCCCATGCTCGGTCATCATGTCAAAACCCCGAACATTGCCCGACTGGCTCAGCGGGGCGTTACTTTCGCCAATCACTACACTCAGGCTGTGCCATGTGCTCCTGGGCGCGCGAGCCTGCTCACGGGCATGTACATGATGAATCACCGTGCAGTGCAGAACACCATTCCGCTTGATGCCCGGCATACCAACGTGGCATGGGAAGCACGCAAGGCTGGCTATGAGTCTGCGCTGGTTGGCTACACGACCACCACGCCAGACCCCCGTTACACCGACGCCAATGATCCGCGGTTTCGTGTGCTGGGTGCCGAGATGGACGGCTGGAAACTGGTTGGCTCCTGGGGTCTGAACCGCGACGCCTATTTTGCCTGGGTGGCAAGAAACTGGCCTGACATGCCTGCAGACGCTGACGATATCTGGTTGCCTAAAGATCCCGCGACTGCAGGTCCCGGGGCGACTGGACAGGCCTCGGTGATTCCCAAAGATCTCTCTGACACGGCATTTTTTACCGAGCGTGCACTCGAGTACCTGCACGGCGCAAAAAACAAACCCTGGTTTCTGCACTTGGGTTACTACAGGCCCCACCCACCCTTCATTGCACCAGAACCCTTCAACAGCATGTACGACCCGGAGGACAGTCCAGAGCCGGTGCGGGCAGCCAGCGCAGAGGACGAAGCAGCACAGCATCCTTTGCTCGCGTTCTACCTCAACGAGGTCGGTCGTTCGAAGTTCTTCCGTCATGGCAAGGGCCTGGCTAGCGAGATGTCGGTTCAGGAGGTCAAGCAGGTGCGAGCGACTTACTACGGACTGATCAGCGAGGTTGACGAGCAGCTCGGACGGGTGTTTGATTTCCTGGAGCAGACTGGCCAGTGGGATGACACGCTGGTTATTTTTACAAGCGATCATGCTGAACAGCTTGGTGACCATCATCTGCTGGGCAAGCTTGGGTACTTCGATGAGAGTTATCACATCCCGATGATTGTGAGCGACCCTCGAGAGCAGGCCGACGATACGCGTGGCACCATCGTGCGGGATTTCACGGAAACCATTGACACCATGCCGACGATTCTCGAGTGGATGGGCGTGCCGGTTCCACGGACCTGCGATGGACAGTCGTTGCTACCGTTTCTAGAGCACGGTCGGGCACCCAAAGGGTGGCGCACGGAAGTGCACTACGAGTTCGATTTTCGCAACATCTTCTACTCCAAGCCAGAGTCCTTTGTCGGAACCAGCATGGATGACAGTTCGCTTGCCGTCATTCGAGACAATGATTACAAATATGTTCATTTCACGAACGCCCAGCCGTTGCTCTTTGATCTGAAATCCGATCCTCAGCAGCTTAACAATGTGGCGACAGACCCGGCTTACCAGTCGATCATGTTGACGTACGCCCAGAAAATGTTGTCCTGGCGCATGCGCTACATGGACAGAACGCTCACGGGTTATGCTGCAAGTCCGGAAGGGTTGGTTAAACGCGCATGAACACAATGACTGCACCACAGCTTCACTCCCTGTTTCTTGGCTCTGATGTTAAGGGCGTCGTCTTCGATCTCGATGGCACACTGATTGACAGTGCTCCCGACATTCTTGGCGGTGTGCGCGACACGTTCCGAGTCATGGGGTATGGCGAAGTGCCGGATGACTATTTTCCGGATAACCTGCACGGCACGAGCGAAGGGATTATGCGCGATATCATGCGCGACATGGGTTGGCAGATTCCCGACGACCTTGGCGAACTGAAATCGGTGTACTTTGAGGTTTACGCGCAACGAGGACATGCAAACACGAGGCTGTATCCGGGCGTGGAGCAGATGCTCAAGATCTGTCATGAGGTTTTGCCTCTGGCAATCTGCACCAACAAGATTCACCGCAACGCAGTGGCGGTCACCGAAGTTCTCGGCATTTCGCCATATTTCTCGGTCATCAGTGGCGCAGATTCCTGGGCACAACCAAAGCCCTCGCCAGTGCCTTTGCTCGAAACGATCCGGGAGATGGGATTGACCCCTGGGCAGTGTCTTTACTTTGGTGACACGTCGGTGGATGCTGAGACAGCCGAGCGAGCGGGTGTGCGCTTTGTGCTCTATGAATCAGGCTACGGTGATTCTGCTCTCGCAGACAGGCCCAGACATCACGCGTTTAGCGACTGGAGCCAGTTGCTGCGGTCATAACGCTAGGCCCCAGTGGTTCTGGCTCTGATCGTCATGGTGGTTTGTCCTGCTTCAAGTTGGTGTACGCTGTCGGGACCAAAAGAATGGACCGGGGAAGGCAATTGAGCGTACCAGAAGTGTTCAATGAACAGACAGGACGATTGAACGTGATTGTGCAAGCGGGCGGGCGTGGCAGCCGCCTGCGCCACCATACGTGGAACAAGCCCAAGTGCCTGGTTTCTGTGCGTGGAAAACCTATTCTCTATCATCTGTTCGATCACTTTCCTCAGGCTCGTTTCTGGGTCATTGGTGACTATCTTTTTGACCAGCTTGAGCGCTATCTGCAAGTCAATTCGCCTGGTGTCGATTACAAGCTTGTGCAGGCGAGCGAGAAAGGTACGGCAGCTGGTGTCAGTACGGTACTGGCACAAATTCCGGCCGATGAGCCGGTGGTTCTGACGTGGAGTGACCTGATTATTGGTAGTCTGCCGCCTTGGCCCGATACGGCCTCGCCGGTTGTCTGTACAACCAGCAGCTTTACCTGCCGCTGGACCGTATCACCAGAAGGTGGCTTGCATGAAAAGCCGGGTTCCCGGGATGGCATTGTCGGACTGTTTTATCTGCCAACGGCATCGGTGCTGTCTCACGCACCGGACAAAGGAGAGTTCGTTAAATGGTTTGCCGCCAACGTGCCCACTTTTGAGTTGCTTGACTGCCCCGATCTGGAAGAGCTGGGCGATTTTGCGACCATTGAAGAAGACAATGATCGCAGTGGCTTTAGCAGATTTTTCAATAAAGTCGAGATCGGGTCCGATCGCGTCACCAAGACGGTGATTGATCCGAACTACGAGCAGGTTCATGTCAACGAGGTTGCCTGGTATCAACAAGCCCGATCGTTAGGTTTCCGTAGAATTCCCAGGATCTATCAGGAAACACCGCTGGTCATGGAGCGCATCATGGGTCATCACGCCTATCAGATGCATGACTTGAGCGAGAGAGAACGCAGGGCGGTCATGGCAGACTACCTGGATTCGCTGATTGCCTTGCATGATCTGGATGATCAGCCCGCGGACCGCGAGCAGGTGCGCCAAGTCTATATCGAGAAAACCATTGCCCGGGTGCAAAGTGTGGCTCCCATCATCCCCGGGTTCGATGCCGAGAGCATGACGATCAACGGCAAGAAATGTCGCAACATATTTTCATCCAGACACGAAGGGCTTTTGCGTGGCCTGCTGTCTGAGTTGGTGCCAAAGCGGTTTGTGCCGATTCATGGTGATCCCACGTTCTCGAATGCCTTGATCGATGACAAGCTCAGGGTGTGGTTTATCGATCCGCGAGGCTACTTTCACAATCCTGGCATTCTGGGTGATGCGAAGTACGACTTTGCCAAGGTTTACTACTCGGCAGTGGGTGGTTACGACGCGTTTAACCGTCGCAAGTTCAAGCTCTACATCGACAACGAGACCGTTGAAATCCTGATGGAACAGCCGCTGTTTGCAAAGACTGCCAGAGACATCTTTGCAGAGTACCTGGGCGACGATTTCTCAAAGATCGAGGTGCTCCACGGTCTGATCTGGCTGGCATTGACAGGATATGCGCGCGACGATATCGACTCCGTGATCGGATCGTTCTACCTCGGACTGTACTGGCTTGAGAGCGGGATGGACCGGATGTGAAAGAGCTGGTTCTCAGTCGATTGCCGCACACCTGGCTGATGGATGTGGATGGCACCATTCTCAAACACAATGGCCACAAGACCGGGGGAGACGAACTGCTCGCTGGCGTCAAGGACTTCTGGGACACCATCCCCCCAGACGATGTGATTGTTCTGCTAAGCGCCCGCACGCAGCAGGAAATGCCCGCAACACTGGCATTTCTCGATCAGCAGGGATTGCGTTACGACCATGCTATTTTTGACATGCCCAAAGGTGAGCGGATCCTGGTCAATGATGACAAGCCTGGTGGTTTAGTGACGGCACTGGCCGTGAGCATGCCACGAGATCGGGGTCTGGTGGACTTGCAATTGCGTATTGATCAGACGATCTGATGCAGGTGTGCACACGCCGCGTGCCAGCTCGATCGCGCGAGCTCCAGACAACACGTGTATCCCCGCCAGCCTGTCCATTACCCGATCTCTGATCGATGCGCTCGCAAGTGCCGATCAGCCAGTCTCTCGATTACAGCGGTGCCGCGGTTTCCTGCACCATGATGTGGTCGGGCTCAAGTCCCTGGGTGTATCGGGCATGGGCGATCCGCAGACCTTGCTCAAGCCAGCGGGCAATCTGTGCTGGCCGATAAAGGGCACTGTCTTGCTTACCCTGTTCAAGTCGTTTGCGCAGTTCGACAATCTGCTCGGGATGCCTGGCCAGATCAATAGCCCTGGCCTGATAGTCAGGAAGCGCACGCATCACAAGGTCTGGCAGCCCCAGTGTGGCGAGAAGGCTCTCTGAGACCCGCGCTGAAAAGGTCTGCCCGGATAGTCCGAGCACGGGCAGACCTGCCCACAGGGCATCGTTTGCTGTGGTGTGCGCAGTGAAGGGCAGAGTATCGAGAAACAGGTCTGCGAGACGATATCGTGCCAGGTGGTCAGCGGTGGTGGCCACCCTGCCTGCAAAGACCAGACGATCTGGCTTGAGTCCTGCCTTATGGGCCGCTTTTCGCAGGTTCGTGATGACGATCTGATCCGTGGACTGGAGCCAGAGAACGCCATCCGGTACCGCCTTGAGTATCTGCATCCAGCACTCGAAGATCGGAGGTGTGATTTTGTAGGGCTTGTTGAAACAACAAAACACCACGGCATCTTGCGGCAGTCCGTGATCACTGCGGTTACCACCGGAGGTGGCGATCGGGCGCTGGTCATCGTTGGGCTGATAACTCTGCGGCAGGTAGATGATCTTTTCCTGGTAGAAGGCGTCAAACCCGCGAGGCATCAGGTGCCTGTCACCCACGATGTAGTCTATGAACCTGGCTCCCATAGTGCCGGGATAGCCGTAATAGTTCACCTGGATGGGTGCGATCCTCGCCCGGAAAATTCCAGGCCTGCAACCGTCAATGTATCCATTCAGGTCAATCGCAATGTCGAGTTCGTGCGCGCGGATTGCCTCAATTGCCTGCAGGTCGGTTGCTGACGACAGGTCAATAAAATGGTCTACGCTGGCACGTACCCTCTGACCCAGCGGATCCTGGCCCGGTGGCCCGATGGCAAAACCGATCACCTCAAACGCATCGCGGTCATGATTTTCGAGGATGCCAACCATCAGATAGGCAACCGGATGCTCACGAAAGTCGCTCGAGACATAGCCGATGCGCAGCTTTCTCTTTGTGACGGTGGTGAGGCGAGAGCGGATCTGAGTTTCAGTCCCATCTCTTAATTCATCTCTCGACTCATCTTCGGATTCAGATCCAGACCCAGCGCCATGCTCAGCTCCAGACGCACTGTGAATCTTGTTCCCCGGTCTGCTTTGCACGTCCTGACAAGTTGGGCTGTCAATCAGTGGAACATGCACTTCGCTGTAGCGCCTTGCCAGTTGCAGGGTCATACGAGGGTCATCGCATCCGGCAAGCATCACAACTGGCGAGCAGGGGATGGCGCCCTTGGCGGCCTGTCTGGCGACCTGGCGCCAGAGTGCGTTGAAGTCTTGCCAGTCGCACATCATTGCCTTGCAAAAAATCAGGTTGCCAAGCAGCAGGTCAAGTTGTGGGGCAAGCTTGTAGGCTGATACGTAGTGAGGCAGAGCCTGGTCGTAGTTGCCTCTTTGTTGCAGCACGTTGCCTGCGTTGACATGGGCTTCGACATAATCAGGAGCAACTGCGAGGGCATTGTGATAATGTCTGAGCGCTGCATCGGTTTGTCCCAGGGTCTGTTTGGCAAGCCCGAGATTGTTCATGGCAATCGCGTAATCAGGCTGTATTTGCAGGGCTTTTTCGAAATGCTCTATTGCCGGCAAAATCTCGCCAGCTTGTTGGAGCACAAGACCAAGGTTGTTGTGAGCGATAGCCAGATAGGGATCCAGGACCAGTGCCTGCAGGTAGTCTGCGCGCGCGGCCGAAAGGTCTTTGTGGGCGCGCCACGCATTGCCACGGTTAAACCACGCCTGCACGTAGTTCGGGTCGTGCTCAATGGCCAGACTGAAAGCGCGAACCGCCTGCGCCGGTCGATCGGCAGCCAGCCAGGCGAGTCCTGCGTTGTTGCGCATGGAAGCGAGCATGGATGGATCGGACGCATTCAGACTCAATGCTTTTTCGATCAGTTCTGCAGCCGGCAGATAATGGTGTCGTTGATATTCAACCAGCCCAAGGTAGTAGTGCCCTGCGACCGATTTAGCGGGATCCGGATCCCGCACAGCCTGCTTCAAGAGGCGACTGGCCTGCTCAAGCTTGCCCCGTTCAATCAGATCATGCGCCTGAGAAATGAAATCGGTCGGGTTGGATCGCATGCGGCTATTGCCTTTCAGTCGGTTTCGTGGCTCAGACGCTCGTAGCTTTTGACTTCCACGATGGTGCTGTCAAAGTGCTGATTGATGCGCTGTTTGACGCTAGCCCTGCGGTCATTGGTCTTGTACTCGAGCCGCGACTTGTCGATGAATTCCTGATCGAAGCGCTGCAGTGTTTCGAGTGCGCGCCGCTCCTCGCACAAGTCCCACAGTTGCTGGTTGGTTTCACGCAGCTGCTGGTACTCGGGGTGTTTGAGAAAATCGGACAGATCATGTTGCTGCACGATGCCCAGCAGCTGAGTCAGCTCAGCCTGGGCATGTTTGCGCCGTTGGGGATCAGTCACCTGGGCCAGCTTGATCTCAAGGATCGAAATCTTGTCAAACAGTTCGGCAACGGCGACCGGAATCTCAATGAGCATGAAGGAAGCGCCTCAGAGTGGTGTTTTGGGTTGCAGGATCAGGCAAGTTCAGTATAACCGTGCGACATCGGTGCGTTTTCTTCATGGAAGAGCTGACATCTGCTTCGGGCAATCTTGTTGCTTTGTTCCAAAAGCCCTGTGCTTCCGTTTCAGTGTTTTCCAAAGATCATGCTGCTGACTTAGCCCTTATGCGCGCCGCTCTGGTAATGTTCAGAACGCTCAATTTGCAAGATTCGCTAAACATCAGTAAGGCATAGGGATGCGATATGAGTTTTGCCGCATTGACCGGCTGATGCATCAGGCCAGGTTGAGCGCTTCCGTCGCAGAGAAATGCTGGGGTTTCAGGCGTTGGCCTGAGCACGGAGCTCAAGGCCCGTCATGCGTTGATTGACACCGATCATTGACTATTCATGGTTTTCATTACGCAACACAGTATCAGGAGTGTTCATGTCGCAAATCAAACTGTTTCAACCCCTCACAATAGGCTCGGTGCGCATGAAGAACCGCATCGTTGTCGCTCCCATGTGTCAATACTCGGCGACCGATGGGCTCTCCAACGACTGGCATCTTGTCCATCTGGGACGGTTTGCGATGGGTGGCGCAGGCACGGTCATGGTCGAAGCGACCGCGGTGGTTCCAGAGGGTCGTATCACGCACGGGGATCTGGGGCTTTGGGAAGATGCCCAGATTGAAGGTTTGGCGCGCATCGCACGTTTCATCAAGTCTCAAGGCGCAGTGGCGGCAATACAGCTCGCACATGCAGGGCGAAAGGCCAGTATGCAGCGTCCCTGGCAGGGTCATGGACCCTTGAGTCCGACTGATATTGCGCAGGGTATCTCACCCTGGCAAGTCATGGCACCCAGTGCAGTGCCGGTGGCGCAGGGCTGGTTGATGCCCAGGGAAATGAGCAGGCAGGATCTTGCCATGATCCGGCAAGCCTGGTGCGAC
>CAZBIN010000061.1:10334-14418 GCA_964491995.1 uncultured Orrella sp. | reverse complement strand
CTCAAGCGATTCACGTCGGGAATAACTCCAGAGCCTTCTGAAACTGAATCCACCTGCGACCAAGGATTGACCGCTTGCAGGAGACCTTGACGATGTCGCTGCGTCAGATCCAGCCTGTTCAGAGGCTGCACGTCCGGGCAGTTGGGCTGCAGGGTCTTCGCCGCTGTCCTGACTGTTGCCATCAGCCTGACCCGCCTGACGGATCTGTTCGATGAATGCTTGCTCAAGTGACTCGCAACCGGTGCGTCTGATGATCTCGAGTGGCGTGTCAGTCATGAGCACTTTACCTGCATGCATGAGTGACATCCGGTCACAGCGCATCGCCTCGCTCATGAAATGTGTCGAGATAAAGATCGTGACTTGATCATTTCTGGCCAGATCAATCATCAGGCGCCAGAATTCGTCTCTTGCCACCGGATCGACACCCGAGGTCGGCTCATCAAGAATCAACATTTCGGGCTTGTGCACCATCGCCACCGCGAGCGACAGGCGTTGTCGCACACCCAGCGGCAGTGCATCAGGGAGTGCGTCCTGAACATGTCCCAGTTCGAACCGTTCGACCATCTCCTGAACCCTGCCGGCGATCTCCGGGCGAGGCACCGCAAACAGTCGTGCGTGCAGAACCAGGTTCTGTCGGACGGTAAGCTCACCGTACAGAGAAAAGGCCTGTGACATGTAACCGACCCGGGCCCTAGTGTCGATATCGCGTGGATTGACCTCACGACCAAATAGGCACGCCTTGCCCTGTGTCGGTGCCAGCAGACCCGTCAGCATTTTCATGGTGGTGGATTTACCGCAGCCATTGGAGCCGAGGAATCCAAAAATCTCGCCCTTGCGGATCCTGAAGCTGACGTGATCGACGGCTGTAAAGTCTCCGAATCGCATCGTCAGGTCGTGGGCCTCAATCGCGACTTCAAGACTGTCATCATCTGCCAGCGGTGTCACAACAACCGGCTGGTGTCTGGCGCGCTTGGCCATCGGCAAAAGCGCGATAAAGGCATCATCAAGCGTTGTCTTGCCCGTGCGTGCCAGCAACTCTGCTGGCGTGCCGGTCGCAAGGACTCTGCCCTCATCCATGGCTACGAGCCAGTCAAACCCGGACGCCTCGTCCATGTAGGCGGTCGCGACGATCACCGTCATGGTCGGGTTCTCTCGCTTCAGATCAGCGATCAATGCCCAGAACTGGCTACGCGCAAGCGGATCAACACCCGTTGTCGGCTCATCGAGAATCAAAAGTTGCGGATCATGAATCAGCGCGCAGCAAAGCCCAAGCTTTTGCTTCATGCCACCCGAGAGCTTGCCGGCTGGCCGGTCGAGAAATTCGTTCAGCCCGGTCGCACGGGTCAGCACTTGTACCCGACGGGCGATCTCGGATTCACTGTGACCAAACAGTCGCCCAAAGAACTGAAGATTCTCCAGCACCGACAGTGTCGCATACAGGTTCTTACCCAGACCCTGCGGCATGTAAGCGATATCTGCGCAGATCTGGTCGCGGTGGGTCGACTCGCGCATGGATCCTGCAAACACCTCGACCGCACCCTCCTGAATAGCTCTGGCTCCTGCGACAAGCGACAGTAAAGTCGATTTGCCGACTCCATCGGGTCCGATCAAACCCATGGTGCATCCTTGCCGAACCTCCAGATCCACATCCCGCAAGGCCATCACCTTGCCGTAGCAAAACGAAACCTTCGACAACCGCACGACGGATGGCGGCAACTCAGGTCGCAAGTCAGAGGGTTGCCCCGCATCCAGGTCGGGGGGTACCGTGCGCTTCAAAATCATCAATCCTGTCGTCAGTCCTTGACCCGCAAGCGCTCGGGCCATTGATCCGAGCCATCCAGCGACACCCAGGCAACCCCGGGCAGACCGGTCTTGAGCACATCCCGGTGGGCTTCGATATACCGGGGATCGACCGAGGCCTTGACGCGAAACATCATTTTCTGGCGCTCCTGCGCAGTCTCGACGGTTTTAGGCGTGAACTGGGCCGTACTCGACACAAAAGTCACGCGCGCCGGCAAAGGACGGTCTGGAAACGCATCGAGCACGATGCGTGCTGGCGCACCAACTGGCACCCTGCCCGCCTGTGCCTCGGGCAGAAAGAATGTCATGTGCGCATCGTCCAGATCGACCAGATTCAGAATCGGTGCACCGGCTGCCACGACTTCAGCCTGTCTGGCGATAACGAACTGAATACGTCCCGCGCGAGGCGCCTCAAGCACACTGTCGTTCAGTTCAGCGTCAATGCGGGCGACCGATGCGGTTGCTGCCTGAACCATGGACTCGGCGGCTGCGACCTCAGCCTGGGCCGCAAGCACTGCCGCCTGGGCAGCTCGCACCTGGGCGATTGCCGCATTGACACTGGCCTGGGCACTGGTCAACCGGGCCTGGTCATCCTCAAGCTCCTGTACAGATGCCGCGCCCTCCTTTGAGAGCACGCGGGTGCGCGCGAGCCGTCGTGCCGCAGAATCCTGGTCATTACGCCGCATCACTTCGACGGCCTGCGCAGCGGCTACATCGCTCTGGCGTACGGCAAGCAGTGCATTGGCACTGGCAACCGCCTGACGGGTCTGCTGCAGTCGTGCAAGCGATTCATCTCGCTGTGCCCTGACGACTGTCAGATCCATGGTGAGCAGGTGCTGTCCGCGCTGCACGTAGTCCCCCTCACTGACTTGCACTTCGCCAATACGACCTGGAATTTTGGAGGCAATATCGATCTCGATCGCTTCGATGCGACCATTGCCACGGGCGAAGTTCTCCCCAAAACCCTCGTCGCTGAAACGGTTGACTCCAAACCATGTTGCAGCCCCGAGCGCTGCGAAAACGGTCACGGCCCCGATCATCTTGTTCATGGCGTCACACCTGTATTTGCCGGCATCATCACGTTTGTTGCGGTTTGCGTTGCGGTTTGCTCTACTGTTTGTGCCTCAGTCGGACTCGCCGCCCGGCTCAACCCTGGCACTTCGATATCCGTTGTCACCTGCGGCGCAACGCCCTCTGGAGCGAGTATTTCATCGGCCCCCAGCGCGGTAAACAACCTGACCTTGGCCAGTACCAGAGCAAGCTCCTGCTGCACCAGTTGCTGCTGCACCTGCAACAGAGCCCGCTGGGCATCCAGTACCTCGAAATACGAAGAAGACCCGTTATCAAACCTGAGTCTGACCAGACGTGCACGCTCGGACTGGGCTTTCACTGCACGACGCTGGATCTCGAGCCTCTGGTCAAGCACCTGCTGGTCAGACAGCGCATCAGAGACCTCTCTGAATGCCTGCTGGATCGCCTGTTCATACTCCACCACAGCAATGTTTTTTCTGACTTGCGCCAGATCCAGACTGGATTGAAGTCGCTGGCCATCGAAGATAGGCAAGGATAGGCTAGGCGCAAACAGCCAGGCCCGGCTCCCCGGCGCAAACAGGCGGGAGAGTTCAGTGCTGACGCCAGCTGCCGCTGCATTCAATGTGATGCTCGGAAAAAACGCTGCGCGCGCTGCACCGATGCTGGCATTGGCTGCTTTGAGTTTGCTCTCTGCCGCGATGATGTCCGGCCGGTAAAGCAGCAGCTCTGATGGCAGCCCTGCGTCCAGCCGCCCAAGCGCCAGAGGAATTCCTGTTGCGCTGGCAAAGCCACGCATCAACCCGTAGTCCCCGGTGAGCATGGCCAACTGATTCAGCCGTGACTGGCGCTGCTGCTGCAACTCTGCCAGCAACGCCTGCGCCTGCGTCAAAAGCGTTTCCGCCTCGGCCACCTCGAGCCGCGTACCAGAACCGACCTGGTAACGTCGCACGAACATGTTGTAAGTTCGCTGTCGAGTTGCAACTGCATCCTGGGCAATTTCCATCTGCGCATCGATAGCCTGCACCGAGTAGTAACCCATCGCCACCTGACCAATCAATGACAGGGCTCCTGCTTGCTGGGCGGACTCGCTGACCAGATAGTTCTGAAGCGCCGCTTCGTTCAGATTGCGGATGCGCCCCCAGAAGTCGATTTCCCAGGAGGCAATCGCTGCAACCGAGTACTGACTGATGGTCTGAGCACTTCTGGTGGGAGAAATCTCGCTGGGCAGTCCGACTCGGGCTGCTGATGCGCT
>CAZBIN010000061.1:0-10324 GCA_964491995.1 uncultured Orrella sp. | reverse complement strand
CTCAATGCCATAGATTGCCTGAGCCTCCTGAACTCTTAACGTCAGGACCTTCAGATTACGGTTGTTTTCAAGCGCAGTCTCAATCAACCTTTGCAACTGCGGATCCGTGAAGTACTGCCGCCATGGCAGCCTCGGCGTACTTGTCGATGCACTTGCCGATGCAGCGGCGGTCAAAGGCGCGGCAGAAGAAGAGACAGATGAAGAAAACGCCTGCGGCACCGGACTGGCAGGCTGTTCATAGGGTGGCGCAAATGAGCACGCGGCAAGGGCGAGCGATGCACCAAGCGCAAGACCCGCTGCCCTTGAGACACGCCGGCAAAGGGCAAGAAACGCCTGAAGATGTCGTGACAGAAGGTACAGGAGCAGTGCAAGCCATACCGGGCGTTCGCGCGCCACGCCAGACTGTTCCAGATCACGAGTGCACAGGTTGAACAAAAGAAAACCCTTCTCAAAGCGTTGCATCATTGACAGGTCTCGGCCCGGCTTTGCCAGTGCAGCAGATCCTGATCAAACAAAAGTATTTCGCTCAGCAGATTGGCCAGATCCTGCCTGATCTGCTCATGCGCAAACTCCCTGTTGGCCGGGTCAACCAGTCGTGCAACCATCGCATGCACAACGGGGGACAGCAGCAACCAGGGCTTTTGCACGACCAGACTTTGGCGACAGAGTCCTTCACTGACACAGCGCTGCAACAGCGTACAGAGCTGGTTCTGTACGTTCTCGAAATATTGAAGCAGCCAGGACTGAACCACATCAGGAACCCGCCAGCCATCGGCCAGCAAGATCCTGAACACGATCATGGCATCTTCCTGCGCCAATCCTGCCGTGAGTGACTCGCTCAGCCGATCAATGATCTGGGGCATGGGCGGCAACACTTTGAACTGCGCCTGCAGATCCAGCGTGGCACCGGACAGATACCGGCGCAAAAGCGCATCAAACACGGCTTCTTTCCCACTGAAGTGGGCGTAAAAACCCCCTTTGGAAAGACCTGCTGCAGCCGCGATGTCTTCTACACGAGTCTGCTGAAAACCTCTGCGAGAAAACTCCTGAGCGGCTGCCCGGAGAATTTGCGGAATACGCTCATCGGGCGACAAACGCTGACGCGCTCGTGCGGGTCGGGAGATATTGCCAAGCCGCTGCCCGGTCTGCACCTGGTCTGATGTCATCGAGGCAATCCTTGCGAAGTGTTCTGTGCAAACTTGCTTGAAGTCGCATAGAGACAGTGGGGTTGAGAAGCATGATCGTGACGGCATGCATGACGGCACGAACGAAAACGTTAACCACCACATTACCTACCGACTGGTCGGTAGGTAAGACTTTAGCACTTTCGTCGCAAACTTGCGGCAGGGATAAACAGGCAATCGCTTGAGGCAGATCAAACCGATAGAAGTTGTCTCACCGCGGGGTCTGACATTTCCTGACGACTGCCTTGCGCCACTACCTCGCCTCTGGATAGAACCATGAAACTGTCGGCCAGTTCATGCGCAAAGTCAAAGTACTGCTCGCACAGGATGATGCCGATGTCAGCACGATCGCGCAGCATGGCGATCACCCGCCCGATGTCTTTGATGATTGATGGCTGGATGCCCTCGGTCGGCTCATCAAATATGATCAACCCTGGCCTGGCAACAAGCGCCCGGGCAATCGCGAGTTGCTGCTGCTGGCCCCCCGACAGGTCCCCACCCCGACGTGCAAGCATCGACTTGAGGACTGGAAACAGCTCGAAGATTTCACCGGGAATGTCACGCGCCTGACGCGCTGTCAGCGTCGCCATGCCCATCCGGATGTTCTCTTCTACGGTCAGACGCGCAAAGATCTCGCGCCCCTGAGGCACGTAGGCGATCCCTCTGCGTGCCCGCTGATAGGTCGCAAGCTTTGAAACATCTTCATTGTTGTAAAGAATCTTTCCTTTACGGATCGGTTCGACGCCTACCAGACACTTGAGCAGCGTCGTTTTTCCGACTCCGTTGCGGCCCAGTATGGCCAGACACTGCCCTGGCTCAACCTGAAGCGAGACACCTCGCAGGGTATGACTACCGCCGTAATAATGCTCGATGCCCTTGGCTTGCAACATGTCAGCGCCCCAGATAAACCTCGACAACCCTCGGATCGTTCTGCACCGACTGCATCGATCCCTCGGCCAGCACACTGCCCTCGCACAACACAGTGACCTTGCCCTGACCTGCGATCGCACTGACAAAGTCCATGTCGTGTTCGACGACCATCAGCGAATGCTTGCCCTTGAGGTGACAAAAAAGTTCTGCCGTTCGCTCCGTTTCAGCGTCAGTCATACCAGCAACAGGCTCATCAAGCAGCAGCAACCGGGGCTCCTGCATCAGTAACATGCCAATTTCCAGCCACTGCTTTTGCCCATGAGAAAGCAAACCCGCCGGCATATGCAGTTGCGGCTGCAGACGCAGCAACTCCACAATTTGTTCAATGCGATCACGCTGCTGACCCGTGAGCCTGGCCAACAGCGTCGTCCAGACCGTCTTATCCGACTTGAGCGCAAGCTCCAGGTTTTCAAACACCGAGTGGTTCTCGAAAACTGTCGGGCGTTGAAATTTCCTGCCAATCCCTGCATGTGCAATTCTGGACTCGCTCATGGCTGTCAGATCAAAGTTCTGCCCGAAGTAGACACGTCCTGCGCTTGGACGAGTTTTGCCTGTGATCACATCCATCATGGTGGTCTTGCCGGCCCCGTTCGGACCAATCACGCACCGCAGCTCCCCCACGCCAATGTCCAGGCTCAATCGGTTCAACGCTTTGAAGCCATCAAACTCGACACTGACATCCTCGAGATAGAGGATCACACCATGGCTCAGGTCAACCGTCTGCGGCGCCATACGACTGTAGCCAGGCATGTCACCTGAACCGAGTGATCTCGTTTGATCAGGCACAGACTCCTGCCGGGCCTGGCGACTAAGCAACTGTGCCTGTCCGAACGCTTCACTCATGGTGCTATCCTCCTGCGTCGCTGCAGTAACTTTCTGGCCAGGCCAACAATGCCCTGTGGTAGCAAAACCGTGACAAGTACAAACAGTAAGCCCAAGGCATACAGCCAGTACTCCGGGAAGGCACTGGTAAACCAGGTTTTAAGACCGTTGACCGTACCCGCACCAATGATCGGGCCAATCAAGGTGCCACGCCCGCCAGTAGCCACCCAGACCACCATCTCGATCGAGTTCTCCGGAGACATCTCACTAGGGTTGATGATCCCGACCTGCGCCACGTAAAGAGCACCGGCAACACCGCACAACATCGCCGACAGTGTCCACACAAAGAGTTTGAATCCAAGCGGCTCGTACCCCAGAAACCGCATCCGGCCCTCGGAGTCACGGATCGCAGTCAGAACCCGCCCGAGTCTGGACTGGGTGATTGCGCGGGTCATCAGCAGACACAGTAAAAGTACCAGCAGACTGATCCAGTAAAGCGCAGCACGTGTCTGGGCTGAAGTGATGTCAAACCCGAGGATGGACTTAAAGCCTGTAAAGCCGTTGTTGCCGCCAAATCCGGTCTCGTTCCGAAAAAACAGCAGCATGGCCGCAAATGTCAGGGCCTGAGTGATGATCGAGAAATATACCCCGGTGATGCGAGACCGAAACGCAAAATACCCGAACACAAATGCCAGCAGACCTGGCACCATGATCGCCAGTAGCCATGCGTACGGCGCGTACTGCGTCAGACTCCAGAACCAGGGGAAACTGTCCCAGCTTAAAAACACCATGAAATCAGGCAGATCTGCGCTTGAGGGCTTGGAGGCCCGCATCAGATACATGCCGTGTGCATAGCCGCCCAGCGCAAAGAACAGGCCGTGACCCAGAGAGAGAATCCCCGCATAACCCCAGACCAGATCCAGGGCCAGCGCCGCCAGCGCAAAACACAGGAATTTTCCCATCAGGTTCACGGTGTAGTCAGGCACATGCCAGGCATGGTCTGCAGGCAAGACCAGATTGAGAGCCGGCACCAGCGCGAGTACGAGTGTTGCCGACAGAATACCCACGCAAGCCGCTCGGGTGCAGAGCCCCTTGCGGACGTCGGCCTCCAGGCATCCTGACTCTGAAGTTGCATGGGCAAGCGTTACCGTCATCATGCGCTCCTGCCTTTGGGGGCGAACAGGCCTTGAGGGCGCCTTTGTACAAAGAGAATGATGAGCATCAGAATCGTGATCTTGGCAATGACAGCCCCTGTCGAGGGTTCAATGAACTTGTTGAGAACCCCCAGACCAAACGCTGCAATCACCGTACCAGCCAACTGCCCGACCCCCCCAAGGACGACCACCATGAAAGAGTCGATGATGTACGCCCGTCCAAGATCAGGACCGACATTGCCCAACTGGGACAACGCCACACCCGCAAGCCCTGCAATGCCGGCACCCAGTCCAAACGCCAGCATGTCGACTCTGCCGGTCGGCACACCCACACACCCAGCCATCCTTCTGTTCTGAGTAATGGCACGTACAAACAGACCCAGCCGGGTGTACTGGAGAATGACCCAGACCAGCAGCACAACCAGCAGCGCAAACACCAGAATGACAATCCGGTTGTAGCTCAGCACCAGACTACCCATAACCTGGATGCCGCCCGACATCCAGATGGGGTTGGCAACTTCCACGTTCTGGGCACCAAACAGACTGCGCACGGCCTGCATCAGAATCAGGCTGATGCCCCAGGTCGCCAGCAGCGTCTCCAGAGGGCGGCCATATAGCCAGCGAATCACCGTGCGCTCAAGCACCATACCCACTGTGCCCGCAACAACAAATGCCACAGGTAAAGCTGCAAGCACATACCAGTCGAATGCACCGGGAAACCAGGTTTTAAAGACAGACTGCACCACGTAGGTCGAGTAAGCCCCGATCATCAGCAGCTCTCCGTGCGCCATATTGATAACGCCCATGAGCCCGAACGTGATGGCCAGGCCTAGCGCTGCAAGCAGCAGAACACTGCCCAGGCTCAACCCGAAGAACAGGTTCCCCAGCCAGGCCTGCATCTTTTGCTGACGTTCGATGGCATTGAGCGCCTTGCTGGCAGCCTGACGAATATCCTCAGACTCGACGGGCTGACCGGTCGAATCAAGCAGCAGCAAATCCGAAAGGACGCGCGCAAATTGACCGGCGCCCGATGAGCCCAATGTCTCAATGGCATCAAGGCGAGTCATGAGGTGATCCGACTTGAGACTGGCCACGGCAATGGCGATCTCGATCTGATTTCTGACGTGCGAATCCTGTTCCGCTTCAAGCGCCTGTTGCAGAATGGCGATTCGCGCCGGATCCGCATCGGCTTGAAGCTTGCGCACGGCACCGAGCCGAATGCGCGAATCAGCACTCAGCAACTCGGAAGTCGCCAACGCTGACTGCAAGCCTGATCGCAACCGGTTGTTCATGCGAACCTTCGCCATCTGCGGCGGCAAAATCACAACCGTGGACTGAGTAAGCGGATCAAGCCATGAGCCATCGACAAGCTCGATCAGCATCCCGCCATGAGGGCTGACCAGCAACTTTCCCTGAGCGAGGCTTTCAAGCACGCGGGTGGCTTTGTCATCCCGTAGCTGACCCAGTTGTTCAATGGCGCGCAGCCGTTGACTGGTGTCACTGCTGGCAAGTTCTCCGGCGAGCCTGGCCGATATTGTGGATTCCAGGACATCGGCGCTCACTGAGAAAGACCATGGCATCAGAAACAGCACCAGCATGACTTGTCCTATCCAGATTCGCATTATGGTGTGCTCCGATGCCACTCAGTGAGTACTCAGCCGGTCGGCTTAAAGACCTTGCTTGCCTTCATTGCCGGGGATGAAGGGGCTCCACGGCTGGGCACGGATCGGACCCTCGGTTTTCCAGACCACTTCGAACTGACCGTTGGGCTGGATTTCCCCGATATACACCGGTTTGTGCAAGTGATGATTCGTGGGATCCATCTTGATAGTGAATCCATTAGGTGCGGCAAATGTCTGCCCACCCATCGATTCGATGACTTTGTTGACATCGACCGTGCCCGCCTTCTCGACAGCCTGCTTCCACATGTTGATGCCGATGTAGGTCGCCTCCATCGGATCGTTGGTCACGGCAGTCTGCCAGTTCGGGAGATTCCTGGCTTTAGCGTAAGCCTTCCATTTCTGAACAAAGGCCTTGTTCTGTGGATTGTCCAGCGACTCGAAGTAGTTCCAGGCGGCCAGATGGCCAACCAAAGGCTTGGTGTCGACCCCGCGCAACTCTTCCTCTCCAACAGAAAACGCAATCACCGGCACATCCGTCGCCTTGAGCCCTGCGTTGCCGAGCTCTTTATAGAACGGCACGTTCGAGTCTCCATTGATCGTGGAAACTACTGCCGTCTTGCCACCCTGGGAGAACGCCTTGATATTGGCCACGATAGTTTGATAGTCCGAGTGACCGAACGGTGTGTAGATCTCCTCGATATTGGCGTCGGAGATTCCCTTGGTGTTGAGAAACTGACGCAAGATCTTGTTCGTCGTACGAGGGTAAACATAGTCGGTTCCCAGCAATACAAACCGCTTGGCACCTCCTCCGTCTTCACTCAGCAGATACTCGACTGCCGGGATCGCCTGCTGGTTCGGCGCGGCCCCTGTATAGAAGACGTTCATCTCGAGTTCTTCGCCCTCATACTGAACCGGATAGAACAGCAATCCATTGAGCTCCTGGAACACCGGCAGCACCGATTTTCTGGAAACCGACGTCCAGCATCCAAATACCACTGCGACCTTGTCCTTGGTCAGCAACTCCCTGGCTTTTTCCGCAAACAGTGGCCAGTTCGACGCGGGATCCACAATCACGGCCTCAAGTTTTTTGCCCATCACGCCACCCTTGGCGTTGATTTCATCGATGGTCATCAAGGCCACGTCCTTGAGCGAAGTCTCCGAGATCGCCATCGTCCCCGACAGTGAGTGCAAAATACCGACCTTGATGGTATCGGTCGAGGCAAAGGCGTGTGGCATCCAGCCAGAAGCGGCCAGCAGAGTGGCGGCGGTCAGCTGTTTGAGAATCAGTCTGCGTTTCATGATGTGCGTTCCTTCCTGAGCGAGGTTGTCCAGACTTGCGGTGTGTGCCCTTGCACGACGACCACCAGGGCATGGACAGACTCTAGCAATTCCCATGCCAGCCTCAGGGCAGACAGGTTTTCCCGCTGACACTCTTAGAAACGCACCACTTCAGCGCATCAAGCGCTACCAACGAATGCCACCCTGCACGCATCGATAGCGCGATGCGCCATCATGGCTCAAAAGCATTCTCCAGACGTTGCGCAGGGATTTCGCAGGTTACAGACGCTGGCTGGGCACGTTACCGCACACGGACCGCAGCGAGCACACAAAAGCACGCTGATGGACACTCAAAACCAGTTGAAGGTGTGCCTGGGACAAGACCAGTCACAGGTCACTCATGTCTGAGCGCATCGATGGGGTTCAGTCTTGCCGCCCGACGTGCCGGAAAATAGCCAAACACCACGCCGATCAAAGCAGAGAAACCAAATGCAACCAGATTGATGGCGGGATTGAAAAGAAACGGCATCGACATGAGCTGGGTGATACCAAGGCACGCAAAGAACGCGATGATCAGGCCAGCCAGCCCCCCGATCGCTGACAGCACCACCGCCTCGATCAGAAACTGCAGCAGAACCTCGCGTTCAAGCGCCCCGATTGCCAGACGGATGCCAATCTCCCGGGTGCGTTCAGTCACTGAGACCAGCATGATGTTCATTATGCCGATGCCACCGACCAGAAGGCTGACCGCCGCAACTGCACCGAGCAATCCCGTCATGGTCTGGATGGTTCCAGACAGCGTCTGGGCAATCTGTTTCGTATCCATGACACTGAAATTGTTCGGATCGTCGGGTGCGAGCTTGCGCCGCTCGCGCATCAGCTGGTTGATATTACGGATGATGACGTTGACATCCGCGCTGTCGGTCATGGACAGCAGAATCGTACTGACGTTGACGTTGCCAGCGATCCGGCGCTGCACCGTTACAAGCGGCAGGATCACCACATCGTCCTGATCCATACCCAGTGCGCCCTGCCCCTTGGCAGCCAGCAAGCCAATTATCTCGCAATCAAAATTCCGGATCCGGATCCTTGCACCGATAGGATTGATCACACCGAACAGTTCCTGGCGCACGGTTTGACCCACCACGCAAACTGCCCGCCCTGCGTTCAGTTCGTCATCCGTGAAGGTGCGTCCATCGGCAAGATTCCAGTTGCCCGTCACAAAATATTCATTGGTCGTGCCCACCACGCTTGATGACCAGTTGTTGCCATCGGACACCAGCGTGATGTTTCGACTGACCGAAGGTGCGACCGCTTTCAAGCCAGGCACCTGCTCTCGCAAGGCTTCGACATCCTGAATCCGGAAACTGATCGACCCTGCAGCATCACTGCCCGGACCCAGGCGCTGACTCGGACGCAAGACCAGCAGATTACTGCCAAGGCTGGAAATGCTGTCCGACACCATCATGGTTGCACCGTTGCCCAAGGTCACCATGGTGACCACGGCACCGACACCGATCACAATACCCAGCACCGTGAGAAAGGAACGCAACAGGTTACGCCGGATGGCGCGAATCGCCAGCAGCAGCGCATTACCCCACATCGGTGGTACTCCCCGGGTTCACAGCATCAACATGCTGAATCTGAATCTCGTTGCGGTAGGCATTTTGTTGATCATTGGGTTTGTCGCTGCGGACCGCGCCATCGACAAACGTGACTATGCGGTGGGCATACGCTGCCATTTCAGATTCATGGGTCACCATCAGCACCGTGATGCCTTTGTCCCGGTTCAGGTCCGACAGCAGCATCATGATCTCTTTGCTGCGCGCCGTGTCAAGGTTTCCAGTGGGTTCATCGGCTAAAAGAACCAGCGGGTTCGTCACAATTCCTCGAGCAATGGCCACCCGCTGCTGCTGACCACCCGACAGTTCAGCCGGGGTGTTGCGCTCCCATCCGTTCAGACCCACCAGTCGCAGAGCCTGCATCGCCAGCGATTTTCTGAGGGGAGCAGGCTCACCACGATATAGCAGCGGCAGCTCGACATTCTCCAGCGCACTGGTTCGCGCAAGCAGATTAAAGCCTTGAAATACAAAACCGAGCGCCGTTCGGCGCAGAATGGCACGCTGGTTGCGATCCAGTGTCTGAACCGCAATGCCCTTGAACAAATACTGGCCACTGGTGGGGGTGTCGAGGCACCCGAGAATGTTCATTGCAGTCGACTTGCCCGAGCCACTGGGTCCCATGATGGCTACAAACTCGCCCGCACGGATCTCCAGATCGATCCCTTTGAGAGCCTGAAACGCCAGCGGCCCTTCGCCATAGGTTTTTGTGATGCCACGCAACTGTATCAGAGGCTGCCCAAGGGACCTCGACACTTCTGTGGTCACAGTCGCCTGGCTCACTTCACGATCTCCTGGGCGATGATGACCGGCATGTCGGGTTTGAGTTCTCCCCCCGTGATTTCAGTCAACCGGCCATTGGTGATACCCGTCTGAACCTGCACTGGCGCCGGCTCACCGTTCTGAAGCACCCAGACCACGTTACCCGGACCGGCCTGCCGAGCCCGATCACGCGGCTGCGCTGGACGTGTAGGCACCAGGCGAGAGACCAGGCTCGGAGAGCTCGGTGCAACCTGAGGCGTGGTCTGCGGCGTGTAGCGCAACGCCGCATTAGGCACCAGTAACACACCATCGCGCTGGGCGGTAACCACTGTCGCGGTTGCCGTCATACCAGGGCGCAAAGCAAGGTCGCTGTTGTCAACACGCATGATAGTCTTGTAAGTCACAACGTTGTCAGTGGTGGTCGAGCCCAGGCCGACGCGCTCAATTTGCGCGATAAATGTGCGTCCAGGCCATGAAGAGACCGTGAAAGTGGCAGACAATCCTGGTTTGATGGTAGCCACATCTGCCTCGTCGACATTCACCTGTAGCTCCATCTTGGACAGATCCTGCGCGATCGTGAAAAGCACTGGCGCGGACATGGATGCCACGACTGTATTACCCGGCTGAACCCTGCGCACCAGAACCACACCATCGACGGGCGATCGGATCTGTGCTTTGGACAGGTTGGTTTCATTGGTCTTGAGCTCAGCCTGTACCTGCAGCACTGTGGCACGCGCCGAGCTTTCATTGGCATGCGCGCGCTTGAGCGCGGCCTGCGCAACCTCGATCTCGGTGGCAGCCGGGACTTTACCGTTGGACAGTCTGAACACTTCTTCCATTCGTGAGAGCTTGGCCCTGGATTCCGCTACAGTAGCCTGCGCCTGCAGTACCTGAGCCTCGGCCGCCGCCAGTGCGGCACGCGATTTCGAGATCGCATCATCGAGCTTGGCCGT
>CAZBIN010000060.1:12821-14515 GCA_964491995.1 uncultured Orrella sp. | reverse complement strand
CACGAGTGGGCTTCTGCTTCATGCCTGGCTCGAACCCACCGCCCTGGACCATGAAGCCGTCAATTACACGATGAAAAATCGTATTGTCATAAAAGCCATCACGAACGTATTGCACAAAGTTTTCCGAGGTCTTGGGCGCCTTCTGTAGATCGAGTTCGATCACGATGTCGCCATGGCTGGTTGTGAGTTTGATGCGGTTGGGAGATGTCATGGGTGTTTTGCCTGTGTCGGATGAGGTTGTTAACTGGGTCGCCATCGAGGCTACCGGTAAAGCGAGAGCCACTAGCAGCAAGCCTGTTGCCAGATGGTTTGTGCGAAAAAAAAGATTATCGATCATGTCTATGGCCTCTTTTGTAGAACGGATTCGAGACTCTTTAGCCGCTGAGATGCGCCAGGGACTCGCATTTGTGCAGCTTGTCGGTAGTCACGCAAGGCCATGAGCAGACGTACATCAGCGAGGTTACCAACAGCGCTGCCGTAAGCTGGATTATTCATCAAGGCCGTTTTGAGTGCTTGCTCCGCTTCATCCAGACTACCCTTCTGGATGTAGATGAGGGCCAGATTGTTCCAGGGTTCGGCCAACTCCGGGAACCGCAAGGTCATGTCACGGTAGACCGCTTGCGCTTCGTCAATCCGTTTGAGTGCTGTCAGCGCGCGGGCTTTCTGGAACATGAGCTGTACATCGGTGCCCGGTGCGGTTGAGCCCGCGATCTGGGCTTCTCGTGACTCGATTAATGCGAGCGCCTGCTCGGCCCGGCCACGGCTGATCAGCAATTCAATTTCATCAGTGATCTCCGTTCCCGAGCGTGCCTGATCGGTGTCGACTGAGGGCGTCAATGCGTCGAGAGCCCGTGCCAGACCTTCCCAGCCTCGATTCGGTGTGCCCAGCAGCATATCTTCCGAGAGTTGCGTGTTCGCTCCCGTCTGCGCCAATGCCGACGATATGGACGAAAGGCACAAAATGAATGTTGCCATGACTGAGACAGAGGACAGCACCGCCCGTGGCATGGACTTGCGTGCGGATTTTGCGTTTAAACCAGGCATCAAAGTGATTGACCCACGTTGTTATACTGACGAGCTCACATTGTAGCCAGCCTTTGAACAATAACCAGCCACTGGGAACCCCGGGTGCAGACCGATCGGTCGCGCACTGCCTGAACTCACGGCGCAGCAACCCTATTGGAAACGATGCTTCATATCTATGACTCTCTGTCGCGTAGCAAGCGACCCTTCAAGCCCGTGCGTGACGGTGAGGCAAGAATGTATGTGTGTGGCATGACGGTCTACGACTTCTGCCATCTTGGGCATGCACGGATGCTGGTGAGTTTTGATGTGGTGCAGCGGTGGCTGCGAGTGCTGGGTTACAAAGTCACGTATGTTCGCAATATCACCGATATTGACGACAAAATTATCCGGCGTGCGGTTGAAACCGATCGCAAGATATCGGATGTGACTCGCTTTTTTATCGATGCGATGCATGCCGATGAAGTAGCGCTGGGGGTGCAGGCCCCCGATCATCAGCCCAGAGCGACTGCCTTTGTGCCCGATATGCTCGACATCATTCACCGTCTGGAGCAGCGCGGTCTGGCCTACCGTGCCGAGGATGGTGACGTGAACTTTGCGGTCAGAAGCTTTGCTGACTATGGAAAGCTTTCAGGGAAGACGCTGGATCAGCTGCGTGCAGGTGAGCGTGT
>CAZBIN010000060.1:7280-12811 GCA_964491995.1 uncultured Orrella sp. | reverse complement strand
GTGTCGCGGTCGCGGCCGGCAAACGTGATCCGCTGGACTTTGTGCTCTGGAAAGCAGCCAAACCAGAAGAACCCGAGGAATCCCGGTGGCCGTCGAGCTATGGCTGGGGCCGTCCAGGCTGGCACATCGAATGCTCGGCCATGAGTCGTTCGGTGCTCGGTTTGCCTCTCGATATCCATGGCGGCGGGCCAGATCTTCGGTTCCCTCATCATGAGAATGAGATCGCGCAAAGTGAAGGTGCTTTTGGCGGAACGCTGGCCAACGTCTGGATGCATTGCGGTTCGCTGATGGTTGACTCCGAGAAAATGTCCAAATCGCTGGGGAACTTTCGCACGATCCGGTTCACTGTCGCAGGTGCCGATGTGCCGCAGGATCAGGCAGAATATGAACCCAACGTGCGAGAAGCCCAGATGCTTCGGTTTTTTATCGTACGTAACCACTACCGAAGTATTCAGAACTATTCGCCTGACAATCTGGTCGATGCGCAGTCAGCGCTGGATCGTCTCTATCAGACACTGGATAAAGTGCCTCCGGAACCGGCTGAAATCGACTGGGAGCAGGGCGACGCTTTGCAGTTTGCTCAGGCGATGAATGACGATTTCAATACAGCTGAAGCGGTCGCGGTTTTGTTTGAGCTTTCCGCCAGGGCCAACCGTGACCAGGATGCTCGGGCCAGTGGCCTGATGGTGGCTTTAGGTCAGACGCTGGGTTTGTTGACAGTCGCGCCGCAGAGCTATCTGCGCAGCAGTTCTCGCTACACTCGACGTGCAATGGATTCGCTTGAGACCGCCGTTGCCACCGAGCAGCCAGCAATCGTTCATCGGGATCTGAGCGACGCGCGGATTGAAGAGCTTCTTTTGATGCGCACACAGGCAAAGAAGGACCGGGATTTCAAAACGGCAGATTCTATACGCGATGAATTGATGCAAGCAGGTGTGTTGCTGGAAGATCGTCCTGGCGGTTTGACTCAATGGCGGCGAGGGTAAGGATCGATGGTCCGCAAAGAAAGTTACGTTCCACCGGATGGTTGCGTTGTCCAGACAGGCAAACCGTCTTACTGGGATGACGCGGTGGTGGAACTCATGGCGCGAGATCGCATCATGAAGCGGATCATCCCTCAATATCCGAAGATTCATCTTGCCTCGCGCGGGGATCCGTTTGTCACCTTGGCTCGTTCCATTGTCGGGCAGCAGATTTCGGTCAAGGCAGCTGAGTCCGTCTGGCAACGGGTACTGACCAGCTGTGGGAGCATACCCACGCCGGACAGTGTGTTGCGGGTGGGTGTCGAGGGGCTGAGGGCTTGTGGTCTGTCCCAGCGGAAGGCGGAATACGTTCTTGACCTGGCGTCGCATTTCATGAATCGCCAGGTTCATCCTGATCAGTGGTCAGCAATGGACGATGTTGCCGTGATCACGGAACTGACTGCCATTCGTGGCATCGGTCGCTGGACGGCGGAAATGTTTCTGATTTTTTTCCTGATGCGTCCCGATGTGTTGCCGCTCGATGATGTTGGACTCCTGAAAGCCATCTCTTTGCATTACTACAGTGGTGAGCCGGTTTCTCGATTTGAGGCGAGAGAAGTTTCGCAGGCGTGGCAACCTTGGTGCACGGTCGCTACCTGGTATCTTTGGCGCAGCCTTGATCCGGTTCCGGTTGAGTATTGAACAAGTTGCTACTAACTTGCCCCAAATAGACGGGATTTTCATGCACCCTGTTAAACTGTAATGCTAATCGCAATCTGACTCTTGGAATCATTACAACGAGATGCGCAATACATTTCTCGAATTCGAGCAGCCGCTCGCGGAACTAGAAAACAAGATTGAGCAGCTGCGGTATGTCCAGGCTGACTCGGCAGTGGATATTTCCGAGGAGATCCTGCGTCTGCAACAAAAGAGTCAGACGCTGGCCAAGGAAATCTACGCCAAGCTCACGCCATGGCAGACGGCTATGGTTGCGCGGCATCCGCAGCGCCCTTATACACTGGACTATGTGCGGGAAATCTTTACCGATTTTCATGAACTGCACGGTGATCGCATGTACGCTGATGATCAGTCTATCGTTGGCGGGTTGGCGCGCTTTAACAATGTGCCGTGCATGGTGATTGGGCATCAGAAAGGCCGTGATACCAAAGAACGCGCTGCGAGAAACTTTGGCATGCCACGTCCGGAAGGGTATCGCAAAGCGCTTCGTCTGATGCATCTTGCCGAGAAGTTCCGTATGCCGGTGTTCACGTTTGTCGACACACCAGGGGCCTATCCAGGCATTGGTGCTGAAGAGCGTGGCCAGTCTGAGGCTATCGGTCACAACCTGTTTGCCATGGCTCAGTTGCGTGTGCCCATCATCAGCACAATTATTGGTGAGGGGGGCTCCGGAGGTGCATTGGCAATTGCGGTTGCAAACACAGTCATGATGCTGCAGTACTCCACCTACTCGGTGATTTCTCCAGAGGGGTGTGCGTCCATTCTATGGCGCAGTTCAGACAAGGCTTCGGAGGCCGCTCAGGCTTTGGCGATCACCGCGGATCGCCTCAAGGGTTTTGGTTTGATTGACAGGGTGATCAATGAGCCCGTCGGGGGGGCTCATCGCGATCCTCGCGTCATGGCACGACTTTTGAAGCGTGCGCTGGTTGACGCTTTGCGTCAGCTCAGTGCAATGAGCCCAGAGCAGCTGGTTGAGCATCGTATCGAACGCCTGTTGGCTTATGGTCAGTTTCAGGAAGTCAAGAGCTAATCGACTGCGTGACGAGGCGCTTGATAAGGCTTCTGGCCAGGTTTTTGCAAAGCGACAGGGGTTTGCACCGTGGATGATCCCCTGATTCAGCCGATTGTTGATCTGATTGGAACGATTGATGACAGAGGGGGAGAAAGACCCTCTGGTCATTTTGTTGATATCGTTGAGGATCAGCAGACCGGGAGTTTGCCGGTCGCGCGAGCCCGTTATGCGGTTGCCTTGAGTGGTGGTCCCGACTCCAGTGCGATGGCAATCTGTGTGTCTAGACTGACCACACAAATTGACGCAGAGATCAAGCTTTTGCATGTTCATCATGGGTTGATGCCCGAGGCTGACCAGTGGCTCCTGCGCGTTCGACAGCTTGCCCAGATACTTGACCTTGATCTGGTCGAGCAACATGTGACGGTAGATATGACGCAGGGAATTGGGCTCGAAGCCTCGGCCCGCAAGGCCCGGCATGCCGCCTTGCAGCAGATGGCCCGGCAACACGGTATTCAAGCAGTTTTATTTGCGCACCACCTGCAGGACCAGGCTGAAACAGTTCTGCAGCGTTTGTTGCGTGGGTCGGGTGTGTCGGGTTTGGGTGCGATGCGCGCTGCGGCGCGCAAGCAAGACTGCTGGTGGCTGCGTCCTTGGCTTGGTGTGTCTCGATCGCACGTTCTGCAATGTGTCGAGGCGTTTGAGCAGACTACAGGATGGTCGCCAGTGATGGATCCCACCAACCTTGACCCATCTTTGGGGCGTGGTGTTATCAGGGCCCGCCTGGCCGGCGCAATAGAGAGTCATTGGCCCGGATGGGCGGGCAATCTGGCACGCCATGCGCAGCAAGCCCAGCAAGCTCAGGACCTTCTTGACGAATATGGCCAGTTGCTTTTGAAACAGGTCGGTGAGGGCAAGTTGGGTGCTCATCGGGCTGACAACGCGTGGGCAGATCTTCAGATGGTCGGCACGCAGGTTGAGATGCTGGATCTGCAAAAGTGGCGTTTGCTCACGCCTGCCCAGCAGTCACTGGTTCTGAGGACATGGCTGTCCAATTCGCAGGTTCAAATGCCTTCAGAGAGGAGGCTTGCCGACCTCTGCCGGCAACTCAATCAAGTTCACGCACTCGGGCATGACCGCGAATTGCACTGGCATCAGACTGGCTGCGACGTCAGGTGTGTGCGTGGAAAAATTCATCTTCAAGTTACAATATAAGGCTTTGGTCCGGTGATTGGCCGGGGTTTTCAGAGTGGGATGCAGGAATCACACCGATTGCGAGCATAAAAATCGGCGCCTGTGTGTGTAAAGGGAAACTGACTGTATGGCACTGATCGTTCATAAGTACGGTGGCACTTCCATGGGAAGCACCGAACGGATTAAAAATGTTGCCAAGCGTGTCGCAAAGTGGAAAGCCGCTGGCCATCAGGTTGTGGTCGTGCCTTCTGCGATGGCAGGTGAAACAAACCGCCTGCTGGGTCTGGCCCGTGAAATTTCTGCAATGCCGGATAGCCGTGAGCTAGACATGATTGCAGCCACGGGTGAGCAGGCCTCCAGTGGCTTGCTCGCGATTGCCTTGCATGCAGAGGGCGTGCAGGCTCGCAGTTATGCCGGCTGGCAGGTGCCGATTCACACTGACTCGGCTTTTACCAAGGCTCGGATTACGGCAATCGACGACAAGCGCATACGAGCGGACCTCGACGCTGGGAAAGTTGTGATCGTGACTGGATTTCAGGGCGTAGATTCTGAGGGAAATATCACGACACTGGGTCGTGGCGGTTCTGACACATCTGCTGTGGCGGTCGCTGCGGCACTGAAGGCGGACGAGTGCCTTATTTTTACGGATGTTGATGGGGTCTACACCACAGATCCTCGCGTGGAGCCTAATGCACGCCGCCTGAACGTGATCTCGTTTGAAGAGATGCTCGAGATGGCTTCGCTAGGGTCCAAGGTCCTTCAGATCAGATCCGTCGAGTTCGCTGGAAAGTATCGCGTACCGCTGCGAGTGCTGTCGTCGCTCACGCCCCCGGAGATCCCGGTTGAGGACGAAATGCGCTCTGGCACATTGATCACTTTTGAGGAAGACGCACAAATGGAAGCTGCTGTTGTTTCTGGAATTGCCTTTACCCGTGACGAAGGCAAGATCACTCTGCTGGGCGTTCCGGACAAGCCAGGTGTTGCCTACGCCATCCTTGGCAAGGTCGCCCAGGCCAATATCGATGTGGACATGATTGTTCAGAACCAGTCTGTCGACGGTACAACTGACTTTTCTTTTACGGTGCACCGCACTGAATTTGACAAGGTCAAAGATTTGATCGTCAAAGAGATTCTGCCTTCCGTAGGTGCCCGTGAAATGGTTGCCGACGAAAACGTCGCCAAGGTTTCAATCGTTGGCATCGGCATGCGTTCTCATGCAGGTATTGCAAGCCTGATGTTCCAGACACTGGCTCAGGAGAACATCAACATCCAGATGATCAGCACCAGCGAGATCAAAACGTCTGTTCTGATCGCTGATAAGTACATGGAACTTGCTGTGCGGGCACTGCACAAAGCGTTTGACCTAGAGACGGCTGCTTCGTGATAGAATTCTGGTCTTGATTTGCTAAGCAGTAACGGAGGCGTGCCCGAGCGGCTGAAGGGGCTCCCCTGCTAAGGGAGTATGTGGCTAAAAACTGCATCCAGGGTTCGAATCCCTGCGCCTCCGCCAGTGACTTTTGCAAGTCGCTGATTTAAAGTCTTAAATTCGGCTTTTAGGAATAAAAGCCAAATCTGAATAACCCGCATGTACAGTTCGCTGTCATCGCGGGTTTTTTGTTGGGGGTATC